>NZ_JAFLPN010000021.1:0-77966 GCF_029870785.1 Brevibacillus sp. AY1 | reverse complement strand
TGGTTGGGAAGCTGAAGATTTCATTCAGAATACTTCGACAAATCACAAACGCATTTTTTATGCAACGCTAGTGTCACAAAATATAAAAAATAGGAAAAAATTCCAGCTGGTACCTTATCTCTATTCAATCCGTTCCATTACCGGCAGAAAATCGCTCCAGATCAGCTCCATTAGAAGCTGCTGGTTCCAAAGGTCGCCTGGTGTGTCCATCAATCGAATAGCCTGATGCTGCATCGCTTCCTGCACCAGATTGTAACTAAAACGACCATTCCCCTCCACACCATGTCGCGTGAAAATCTCTTGCAGTTTGACGGTGAGCTCTTTCTTCGTTTCAGCACTGATCAAATAACCTGCATTCGTTACACCTTGCTCCACGATTTCCACCAGCTGCGCGGCGGTATAGTCCGGGAAGTGGATGTACTTCTTGAAACGCGAGGCAAGTCCCGGATTGCTCATCATCAGCCGCGCCATCTCATCCGGATAGCCTGCCAGAACCACGACTAGATTTTCTGCATGTCTGGTCATTTCTTCTACGAGCGTGTGAATCGCTTCTTTTCCGAAATCTTGTCCTCCGCCCAACAGAGCATAGGCCTCGTCGATAAAAAGAACACCGCCCAGGGCTTGTCTCACCTTTCTCCTGGTAAGAGCCGCTGTCTGTCCTACGTACTCCGCTACCAGATCGGCTCGGCTTGCTGTCACCAGATGGCCTCGCTTCAAATACCCGATTTCGTGCAAAATTTCGGCGTACAGTGCGGCGACAGTTGTTTTTCCTGTTCCCGGATTTCCGGTGAATACAGCATGCAGCTCGATGGGACTCATCTTCAAACCGCGAAGGCTGCGCTCTTTTTGTACGCTGACAAACGCCGCGATTTTCTTCAGCTCTTCTTTCACCTGATCCAATCCGATCAAATGCTGCAGACGATCTCTCGCTGTCTGATCCATTGTCTCTGATCCTTCAGACGAAATATTTTCAGGATACAGGATGGTAAAGTCATCCCACTGCAAGTCGTTTCCTGCCGTGGATCTCCCTTTGGCAAAAATCGCGTCTAAAATCAAATTGGTAACCGTTCTGGCATTGCCAAAGGAATCATCGACCCGCGATTTTTCGATACGCTGACGCAACTGAGTTATCGCCTCATCCGTCAGGGTAAAGTCGTTGCGATCCGCGACCTGCTGCGCGATCATGACCAATTCTTCGGTTGCATAATCAGGGAGCAGGAAGTGTCCTGTTTCAGGAAAACGGCTGTACAGCCCCGGATTGGTGTAAAGGAAATGGCGCATTTCTTCGGGATAGCCTGCCAGCATGACCACAAAACGTCCCGCATATTCGCCACCTGTCATTGCTGCAACCAAGGTGTCGATGGCGGCCTGTCCGTAATCACTGCCCGAGCTGTCTGCCCTCTTCAGACTATAGGCTTCATCAATAAAAAGCACGCCACCGTCAGCACGTTTGACCGCATCCATGACACGTTGCTCGGTCTGTCCGACATACGCGCCTACCAGGTGAGAACGGTCTACCTCGATGAGCTGCCCCTGTGTCAAGAGCCCCAGCTCTTTGTACAATCGTGCAATCAGCCTGGCTAGTGTGGTTTTGCCTGTACCGGGATTTCCCATCAAGACGAGGTGAAGCGGCAATTCATCCTGCATATGCCAGCCCTTTTCCTCGCGCTTTTTCCGATATTGCAAAAACTGGGCAAGCTGACGAACCCGCTCCTTGATCTCGTCCAAGCCAATCAGGTTCTCAAGCTCATCCAGTGCAGAGGGTTCGTGTGTAAGCTTCGGCTGTTGCTTCTCCATCACAGACCGGCTATGCCATAGAGACTGTAGTCTCACCTGCTGTCCGACCAGGATTCGTATCGTCTCCTGCAACTGCCCTAATAGCTCGGATGAAAAAAACACTCCAGATAACGATGAAGCATATGCGTCTACCTGCTGCTCCAAACGCTGCAGCAGCTGTTCCCGCTCCTGATACAGCTGGAGGAGACTTTGTGCCAAATCCTCGTACTCTGGATCGGATAATTCCATAGCCAGCTCATGTATGGAAGTAGCATCAGATTGCCAATTCAAAAGGGCGCTTTTCTCCTGATTCGCAAGGTTAATCAGGACTTCTACATTTCTTCTTCGCGTAACGACGTTATCTGTCTCACGAAGAGTCGGAAAGGTGTCAGCGAACGTCTGCTCTGCTGCTAGTTGACTCGTCTTCACTCGCAGCATCAGCTCCATGGCTGGACGATATGCAGGGTCCAAGAGCATGGCCCTCTCCAACCACTCCAGTGCTAATCGATGGCCGCCACTTTTGCCGAGCCGAATAGACGACAAATGGGTCAGGACCACCGCTTCTGCCTGGTCTAATCGGATATCCGGAGCGGACTTCCTCCGCTGCTCGATTTCCTGTAAATACCCGATGCAGGTCCCTTCCGATACTTCTCCCGTTTTTGGAGGCTCGATCCGCCACCGCTCGATCGTAGCGAACAGATCCTGTTCTTGCTGCTGATGCATATGCATGCTCCTCCCGTTCCAAACCTTCCTTCCTGTTGTAGCATAATTATCCTTTCCTGAAAAGAAAGCCTTGCTTTCCGGCAGTACAAAAAAAGAAATGCGCAGCTCCATGCACTACTGGAACTACGCTTTCTTCTATCGTGTCCTATACCTGAATATTGCCCATTTCCACGTCTGCGGAAAAGTGCGCTCGTGCAGCGTCAAAAACTTCCTCTTCTGACTCAGCAGCAATTTTGAATGACGTAACCACTTTCGCACCGCTGCGAACCTGCACATGATACTGCGAATCCCCGTCGTAGGTAGAGGCAAAATTATACTCTCTGCCATTCACATTCAACTTTCGTTCCACAGTGGTCACCTCCCGCCATAGTGTGCGCAGGATGAACCTATTTTACCCAGAGATAGGGGCAAACTTCATTTCCTAAACCGGAGAGAATTGAGAAAGCACGACCGATTTCTCTACTACCTCGCCTGTCGGAAGTCCGACCTGCAAGGTACCAGTATCCTCGTTCTCACCAGGTAACCATCCGAACGAGAAGAGCTGACGAGAATATGCATCGTCTTCGCTCAGCGCAGCCAGCATCACCCGCAAGGTATCGCCCGTCAGGGGTACAGCCACACTTGCTCCCTGTTCGTCAGGAATGGACAGCCACTTCAACGCCTCTTCAAAATACTCCACAGTGTCCAGCAACAAGGCCACCTGCTGCCAGCTAAGTGGTGAATGGAAAGATTCAAACGGACTTGTCATGTAATCGATCATCCCTTTTTGTCACCTGGTTCATTGTCAAACAAGCTACCTTGCGCTTCTGTCCGTTTATCCGCAGCTTCACCTGCAGGTGCATTTTCCTTTGTATTTTCCTTTGCATCATCCGATGGAAGCACCGTCTCAAAAACAATCGTTTCGACGCCTTCGATCAGATTTCGTCCGATGCCACCCTGCTCGTTGACATTTACCTGATCCGTCTGCACGATTTGCCACTCGTTCGTGGCAGTCAAAGCGTACATGGTATCATCCACGTTGAGAGCAAGCAGCTGATGCGGGCTAGTCTTTCTTTTACGGATCAACTGTACGCCTTTTCCTGCTCGTCCTTGCAGAGGAATGTCAGCGATCTTCGTGCGTTTCACGACCCCATCAGTCGTAATCAAACTGAAAATACGAGAGTCATCCGATTCGATTGGCAGCACAGAGACGAGTTCATCCTCTTTTGCCAGCGTAATGGCCTTCACGCCGCTTGAAGCACGGCCAGTTGCACCAACTTCGCTGGTCAAGAAACGTATGCCCATACCATCACGGGTTGCCCCGAGGAATCCACCTTGATCATCGCGTACGAAAACCGCAATAAACTCATCATCTGCCGATTTCAGCTTGGCCGCTACCAAGGCATTCGAACGATTGGTTTCGTACTCCGCCAAAGCCGTCTTCTTGATCAGCCCACTTCGGCTGACATGATAAACGAAGAGCGGCTGTTTGAAGTTCTCGACAACGGTAAAGCCCACAATACGCTGCTGTTTTTCCAGTGGGATCACGTTGACGAGTGCTGAGCCGATATCCTTCCACTTATCATCCGGGAAAGAATTCACCAGGGTGGCAAAGTACTTCCCGTCTTGCGTAAAGAAGAGAGCCGTATGGGATGTGTTCGTCTCCACGAAATGACGAACCCTGTCTCCTTCTTTGACGCCACAGGTCTCGATCGTCCCGCCCATCGACTTGAAGGAACGCGGACTCGTCCGTTTGATGTAGCCTTCATTTGTGAGGGTCACGATGCAGTCTTCCGCATTGATCTGCATGGCGATATCGATCTTGATCTCCTCGATTTCACCCTGAATCACGGTACGTCGTTCTTCGGAAAATCTCTTTTTGCACTCATTCAATTCGGCTGTAATCACCTGAATCAGCTTTTTCTCGCTAGCCAGAATCGATTCCAGCTCTTTGATCTCTTTACCCAGAGTAGCCAGTTCTTTTTCCAGCTTCACAATGTCCAGCCGTGTCAAAGATGCCAGCTGAATGCTGAGAATAGCATCTGCCTGAATATCCGTAAAACCGTACTTTTCCATGATATTGCGCTTGGCGTCTGCGCGATCTTCCGAGTCCATGATCGTGTCCACGATCTGTCTGAGTATCGATTTGGCCTGAATCAGACCTTGAACGATGTGCTCACGGTTGGTCTTCTTGTCCAAATCGTACTGAGAACGTCTAGTAACGACTTCCTTCTGGTGATCGATGTACGCTCCCAGAAGGCCTTTGAGACCCATTTGTCGGATGGTTCCCTCGTAGATCACGTTCATGTTGTAATTGTAGTAAATTTGCAGATCTGTATTTTTATATAGATAATGAAGGATTCCCTGCTCATCCGCTTCTTTGCGAATGTCGATGACGATGCGCACTTGCTTGAGCTCGGCTTCCTTGCGTCCCGTCTCGTCTCGTACCGCAAGCGCTCCTTCGATTTTGCGCTCCATCACCAGCTCATCAATCTGCGCAACCAGCTTGGATTTGATGACCTCATAAGGAATCTCGGAGATGACGATCTTCTTGATCTTGCTGCCTTTTGGTTCCTCGACATGCGTCTTGCCACGGATGATGAATTGCCCCCGTCCGGTTTCAAACGCTTTGCGAATCCCCGATATCCCCTGAACGATACCACCAGTTGGAAAGTCCGGCCCTTTTACATGCTGCATCAGTTCATCCAATGAGATGTTCGGGTTTTTCATTTGAGCGATAGCCGCATCGATCACTTCACCTAGATTGTGCGTCGGAATGTCAGTAGCAAACCCCACGGCAATACCAGAAGCCCCGTTGACCAGCAGGTTGGGAAAACGAGCAGGCAAAACGGCAGGCTGCTGTGCCGAATTGTCGTAGTTGGGAATGAACGTGACGGTATCCTTTTCAATATCGCGCAGCATCTCACTCGCCAAGGCAGATAGTCGGGATTCCGTATAACGCATCGCTGCAGGTGGGTCAGCATCCAGGCTACCGAAATTTCCGTGACCTTGAATAAGCACCTGGCGCATCTTCCACCACTGCGCCATACGAACCATCGTCTCATAGATCGCAGAATCGCCGTGAGGGTGATAGGTACCCATGACGTATCCCACTGTCTTTGCGGATTTGCGGTACGGTTTATCGAAGGTGTTGCCTTCCTGATACATCGCATACAAAATACGTCGCTGTACCGGCTTCAGCCCATCACGTGCGTCTGGAATCGCCCGAGACAAAATAACCAGATTGGCGTAATCTCCAAAACGCTTGCCCATGATTTCAGCAAAGCTTTGTTCAATAATCTGATTGGAAAGCATCCTTATTCATCCTCCCCCACTTCAAAGGTGACGTGGCTTTCGATCCACTCGCGTCGTGGAGGTACTTTATCGCCCATCAGGACAGTGACCAGCTTTTCACTCAGAGCGAGGTCATCAATCTGCACTTTGATCAGCTTTCTCGTTTCCGGATCCATCGTCGTCTCCCACAGCTGGTCTGCGTTCATTTCACCCAGACCTTTGTAGCGCTGTACTTCTGCACCGCGTCCAAGCTGCTTCAGGGCTTGCTCCAGCTCAAAGTCACTCCAGCAATAAATGTTCTCGGCCTTTTTGGACTTGCCCTCTTTTTTCACCTGATAGAGAGGGGGTTGTGCGATATACAGATGACCCGCCGCAATCATCGGTCGCATGTAGCGGAAGAAAAAAGTAAGGAGCAGAGTTTGAATGTGAGAACCATCTACGTCTGCGTCAGACATGATAATGACTTTGTCAAAAGCGCAGTTTTCAATCGAAAACTCTTCCCCGATATCGGTCTCCAGCACCTCAAGAATGGTGCGGAATTCCTCGTTGGCCAATACATCGGAAAGCTTGGCCTTCTCTGTATTCAACGGCTTTCCTCTTAAGCTGAACAAAGCCTGGAATTCGGAGTTTCGCGCCTGTTTAGCAGAACCGCCTGCAGAATCCCCCTCCACCAAGAACAATTCATTGCGTTTCGGGTCTTTATACTGCGGAGGTGTGAACTTTTCCGAAATAGACTTGCGCTTTTTGGAAGACTTCCCTTTTTTGTCGCCGCGGAGTGCTTCCCGCTGTTTGCGCAATTCCTCGCGTATTTCAGCAGAACGCAGGGCTTTGTCAATCAACAGCTTGCCTACTTCCGGATTTTCCTCGAGGAAGAAGCCCAGTTTTTCTGAGATAATCTGTTCGACAATGGTCCGTGCTTCTTCGTTGCCCAGCTTGTCTTTGGTTTGCGACTCGAACTGGACGTCTGCCATCTGCAAGGACAGCACACCCAGAAAACCTTCGCGCAAATCATTTCCAGTCAGGTTGGGATCTTTTTCTTTCAGATACCCTTTTTTACGGGCAAATTCATTAAAAATTCTCGTCGTTCCATTTCGAAAACCGGTGACATGCGTTCCACCATCTGTGGTCACAATCGAGTTGACGTAGGAAACTAGCGTTTCTGCATAGCCATCGTTGTACTGGAAGGCAAGCTCCACGTAGATATTATCCCTTTCCCCTTCAAAATAGATGATGGGATGCAAGGTTTGCTTTCCTTCGTTCAGATAGTCCACATAGGATTTCAAGCCGTCTTCAAAATAAAACTCTTCCCGTTTCTTTTCGGCACCGCGCTCGTCAATCAGCACCATGCGCAGTTTTTTCAGTAAAAAGGCTGTTTCACGGAAACGGTCACGAATGGTTTCATAATCAAATCTGGTGTTCCCAAAGACAGCTTCATCCGGGAGAAAGCGGACCGTTGTCCCTGTTCTTTTGGTATTCCCGACCACTTCCAAATCGGTTACTGGTTTACCTACATGCTCGATGCCCTTTTCGTCCACTTCATAGGCAAAGCGCTGCTTGTGGATTTTTCCTTCACGATGGATCTCCACTTCCAGCCATTTGGATAAGGCAACAACGACACTGGAGCCGACGCCGTGCAAGCCACCGCTTTTCTTGTAGCCGCCACCGCCAAACTTTCCTCCCGCATGAAGCGTCGTAAAAATGACCTCAGGAACCGGACGTCCGGTCTTGTGCATGCCAGTAGGAATTCCACGGCCGTGGTCTTCTACACTGACACTGCCATCCTTGTACAAAGTCACAATAATACTGTCGTTCACACCGGCCAGCGCCTCGTCCTTTGCATTGTCAACAATCTCCCAAAGCAGATGATGCAGACCTCTGCTACCGGTAGAGCCTATGTACATTCCAGGCCGTTTGCGAACGGCGATCAAGCCTTCCAGGACCTGAATATCTTCTTCTGTATACGTTAGTGTGTGGAGTGTGTCTGTTTCCTTCAATCGCGCTCTCCCCTCTGCCATTTGCAACTTCACTGGAAAGACTTGCAGTTAAAAGCCAATGAGCAAGACTTCCACTGCCTTGTCATGATCCATTCATCCAACATTTTCAAGTGTGAGGTTTAAAAAATCCTGTCCTTTACACATATCGGTCAAAAAACGCGAACACTTAATCGCTATTGTACCGTATGCTTCCTCTTGTATACAACGCCCATGCTTTTTTCGTGGAGAAAAGCCAGCTTGCATACACCGGATCAATCGACTGAACCTGTATCGCGTGGTCTGTACAAAATACACCCGATGGACCAAAAAAGCCACCTCACCTGTAGCGAGATGGCTGTTTGAGTCACGATTAGACACTCAAACATGCATATGCTCAAAAGTGTTGAATCCGTGTTCTCGGCATGGTTACAGGCAAGGAATCTTGTATAGTGTAGCACTAGACATCAGGAAAGGTCAAAGACGCAACGACTATCCATTTGTGTCATTCTGCTGACGATTCCTTAATAATTCTTCCAAATCGATATAATACCTTCCAGAATCGCGAAATTGTCCCAGAGCAATTCTCCTGCACACGTCAGCACCGCTGGCAGCACCGAGCATGACAGAGGAAGCAAGCTGCGGCCAAGTCAAGATGCTCGTCCCAACCTCTTTTAACGATTCCTTCAACCGTGAAGACATGGACTCGTAGCTGACGATTTTCATCACAAACGGAATTTTTTCCTGATTGCTCAGATTCTTCAGGCTCTCCACATCCAGATCTTCCACCAGTCCGTGAAAAATGGGCCGGTTGGGTTCCAGATCAAACCGCTCGACATCAATCAATCCCCTGTCGCTCGTATCCATGACGACCGGAATGCCCAGCTCTCTAGCCTTCAGCCGAATTAACACCTTGACATCCAGGCTGTCACATTCATCCAATACGAGATTGAGCTTTCCTCCGTCCATCAGAAAAAGATCGATGTTCTCCTCGTTGATTCCTTGTGTGTAGCAAACCACTTTTATAAACGGATCGATTTCTGCGATTTCTCTGGCACTCACGACGACTTTCGGTACCCCAAGCTCATGGACACCTGCGCGAATGCGATTCAGATTGGACAGCTCCAGCGTGTCAAAATCGGCCAGGCGAAGTTCCCCCACGCTCCGTTCCATGACTAGTGTCATCGCGATCGATTGACCTACTGAAAGACCAATAATGCCGACTTTTTGCTGGCAGAGGATAGCTTGTTCTGCCATCGTTATTTTGTTCCGGTTGCGGTTTGTGCGTACAAACACGAATTCTTCTTCATCCAGCAAGTGAACAATTGTGTTCTTCCAGGGATAATAAACCCAAACCCCCAGTTCTTCGATACGGGCGTCCCCTACCTGCCGAGCTACTTCCGCCTGTAATTCTTCCTGGCTCCACCTTCGATCTGGATTCGTTGCCTTGACCCACTCCTCCTTTTGGCCCAGGAAGGAATCCACCACATCCAAATTTGGATTGGCTTCCATCAATTCCTGCAGGCGCTCACTATCCTCCTGTTGCGAAAGGCGGAAAAAGCTCGGTTTGTAGGTCCATTGCTCCTGTCCTTCTCTAGTTAAGGTTTGCAGCAATGCAGTTATGCTTTGCACCAGTATTCACCTCTTTTTGCAGATTGGGTATGTACTACAGATAAATCCTTTGACCCGAGACCATTTTCATCAATGGCTTGATACGGAAATCGAGGTTATAGACTGCAGGCTGTTCGTGCACAGGGGACTCAGGCCTCCAATATTTATAAAATGCGCGACGTACCGCGTCATGAGAGGTTGAGGGGAGCAGATGTGATTCCGGCATATCGGTCAAACGAAAGCCGCAGCCATCCATATAACGTTTTACATGAGGCGGCATAATCAGATAGCTGGTTTGGAATTTGCGACTTTTCAGAAAGCGAAATGCTCCTCGAAGTAGGATTCGAAACAGATGTCGCTTATGGAAATCCAGACGTTTTCGAGTTTGTTCATCCAATTCAGAAGCGGGCACGTCCAACAGAGGATGATAGGCAAAGCGAGAAAACTCTGCCGCGCGTTTTTGGACACTGCTTTTGGAAAAGATCTCAAAACAATCAAGCTCTTTGTCGACCAACACCCTGACACTGACCAAAGGGAGTAATACCCCCTCCATTTGCTGGGTAATGATAAAGACTTCTGTCTTTTTATGGCTGTCGGTAGCAATATCTTCAAACGTCAGCTGATCGTGCAAATAATGGGCATTATAACTGCAATTCACAATGTCTTTTACGGTTTGCTGCAACCGAGCATCCTCTCTTCCCACTCTTCTGCAAACGTAAGCTGCTGCATCCAACGATGCGTTCTCAAACACCTCCCCATGCTGAGTCAATCTGTCATACATGCTCGCAAGCTGTTCGTTTCGAAAAGAGGGCGGCGGCACCTCCAGCAATACCTTCAAAGGGATGGTAGCGTACTTACTGGAAGCAAACGGGACTTCCTGTGGCAACGGAACAACAGCTGTTGTGGAATGTACGGACATATTCATGACTCCCCTCCAATCTATAGCCATGTATAAAAAGGTTTTTCATAAACGAAAAATTCTACAAATTTTGATAGTTTCCTCCATTTTTATATAATATTTTCCAATTATGACCCCGTCCGTTCAGGGCAACCTAGTAAGGCACAATGCTGCGATTGACAAAAGGGGGGATTTTTGTGATCAGCGCCACCAAGCCATTCGTCAAATTTCATCGCTACGACCAGGAGCTGGTTTCCGATATTCAAGCGCTTAACTCGTCTGGCTATCACAAGGACGACATCTGGGTGATCAAGTGGAACCCTGACAAAAACCACTCCAATCAGCGAGACAATTTCTATAAATTCAGCACCCATTTTGAAAGCGCAGTCGGCGACATCGACAGCAAAGCTCACTTCTTCGACAACGGCGGAGAGGAGATACGCACCAGATTGGAAAAGCTAGGCTTGACCAAAGACGAAGCATCCACTTTATTTCGGGAGTTGCAGGAGACAGACTACACCTGCTTATTGGTAGTCCGTGATTTGAAGGATGAAATTATAAAAATGCACTAGATTAGAAAAAAGAGAAGTCACTGCAGGAAACAATTGCAGTGACTTCTCCATATAGCAGAAAAGCTATTCGTTATCTTTGATCAATTCGATGCCTTCCAGTACCTCATTCAGCTTCTCATAAACCTCATTCTCTTCGTTCTCTTCCAGTGGAACCATCTCGCCGCCATCCACCTGGAATACGAAGATATCTACTTCCTCATCCAGTTCTTCTTCACTATCTTCATCCTCGATAGCTTCTGTCAAAGCGATATATTCTTTACCGTTCAGATCAAACAGGGCAATTACTTCAAAATCACCCAACGGTTCACCATTTTCGTCATCCAGTGTGATGATGTCACCTAATTCGAGGTCTTTATTCTCTTCCGTCATTGCGTTCACGTCCTTACGATGTTATTGGCTCTTCGACTACATCATACCGTTTTTTTCCGGTAGACGCAAACAGGCGAATGATGCTATTCAACAGGCAACCGTACTTCGAAGGTAGTGCCTTCGTCAAGTTTACTTTTCACTGTGATCGTACCGCCGTGATGGGAAATAATCTTGAAGCTGACCATCAATCCAAGGCCTGTCCCTGAGGCTTTCGTCGTGTAAAACGGCTCACCCAGCTTTGCGATCCGATCCTCCGGAATCCCGCACCCCTCGTCCGTAAAGGATATCACCAGCATCCCTTCTTCACGACCGACTGATACCGTCACTGTTCCACCGCCTGGCATGGATTCGATGGCGTTTTTTAACAAGTTGAGAAAGACCTGTTTTACTTGATTCTCCTCACAGTTGATCGCTGGCAGATCAGGTGCGTAGTGTGTGACGATCTGCACATTATGCATGATCGCATGGGTTTTGCCCAACGTAATGATATGTTCCAGCAAGGGTTTGATTTCACATTGTCGGTGAACGACTACCTGAGGCTTGGCGAGGACTAGGAATTCACTGATGATGAACTCGATGCGATTCAATTCAGACAGCATGATGGAAAAGTACTCTGGCTTTCCACCTTGGGTTTTCAGAAGCTGCACAAAGCCCTTCAACGACGTCAACGGATTGCGAATTTCATGTGCTACGCCAGCAGCCATTTGACCTACGACAGAGAGCAGCTCTGTTTTTCGAATCATTTCCTCGGCCTGCTTGCGCTCTGTCACATCCTGCAAAAAACCAATAACAGCGGGCTGTCCTTTATAGGAACTCGTCTTCTGGAGCACTTCGACTTCAATGATGTTGCCATTTCTGCACATTCCCCGAAACTGATAGCGAAGATTGGAACTGTCTCCTTCCAGTCTGCGCTTCTGATTTCGCCGCACCATCGTCCTGTCTTCGGGTACAACCAGTTCAACCGCTGTCATGCGTACCATTTCTTCCTGGGTATAACCAAACATATCTGCAAGGGAGGGATTGACGTAGACAAAGCCCGGCTGTTCCACATAGGCGATGTATACACCGATCAGCGTATCCTCGACCAAGCTGCGATACAACTCTTGCGTTTCAAGCAATTGCTGCTCAATCCACTTTCTTTCCGTAATCTCCGTAGTGGAACCTACTACCTCGCGGACTGTTCCCCCTACAATGACTGGGGATAATGTAGTGGTAAAGGTTCTAGCCCCGATGCTCGATTCATACTCCACGACATGGCCATTGTACGCTTTTTCAAACAAGGGTAGAATATCAGTCACCTTGCATGTCAACAAAATCTCTTCGATCCGCTTGCCCTGCAAATGCTGGGTCGTCAATCCAAATTCCTGAGCTATCTTCCCTTCTGATAGCGTGACCATAAATTGCCCTTCGTGATTTCGAGAATACTTGAAAATCTGATTGTGCACATTTTCCACTGTGCGCAACAATTCATCCGTGAAAGGAATCTCGCTAACCCCCGCTACACGTGCTTGCAAAGATCATGCACCTCTTTACGCAAATGCTTTTGGGACATTATTCACCATTCGGCTGTATTTTCCTCTTTTTGTCAGAAACATTCTGCAAAATGGGCCTGATCAGAAAGCTCGGCAGCGACTAGCTTTTGGAAATGCACAAGAAATCCATTACTTCTATGATTAGAAAACTTGGCTACGGCCAAGCTTTTGGCGGAGCCTTAGTTGCACTTATACTATCTTCCGCTAATCTTTTTAGCGCTTTAGCGCACTTAAACTTTCCGATAGTAGAACAAAAAACAATCCGCCGCTTGGGCAGATTGTCGGATGACCTACTCGTTGTATTCTTGCAAAACACCTTTTTCCATAAGGAATGCTTCCTCGGCCTGCAAAATCGCAATAATGGCATCTCGCTTCGCGTACAATCCCGCAGACGCGAGTCGACTTTCAATGAATCTCAGCATTTCCTCAAAATCAATGATCTGAATTTCTTGATCACCCACGAATGAAAACCTCCCTTTCTCTCAACACGTTTTTCATTCTACACGATGAGTCGCTTTCTTCCAACTCATTCCTTATCGGTCATCGCGTCATTCCAAAAGAGCACGTCGCTCATACATGATGCGCAGCCTGCGCAACCCGCGATGTGAAATCATTTTGATACTCGATTCTGTTTTTCCCAGCACATCGGCAACCTGACTGATCTTAAGACCGGCAAAATAGCGGAGAGTCAGCACGTCCTTTTGACTGCGGGACAACAAGTCTAGGCGATTTCGAAGCAGACTGAACTCCTCACTCGTCAGCGCATGCAGCTCTGGCTGCCAGGTGTCATCTGTTTCACTGCCCAGCATTTCTGCCTGATCGACGGGAACCTCCCTGTGTTTGCGAACATAATCAACATACGTATTATGTGCAATTCGAAAAATCCAGGATGCAAATGGATACGCCCGGCTGTATTGCTCGAACTTTTCCCACGCTTTCATAAAGACGACTGTAGTCAAGTCATCCGCATCCCAGCGATTTCGCACACGGGAACGCAGATAACAATTGATCCGTCCAAAAAACTCGCTGTACAATTCGCAAAAAGTGCGCGATTCATAATAACTTCCGTCCGCTTTGGTAGTTGCCGATGGGGGAGCAATCGTCTGCACTGCCATACCCATCTTGAAATCCTCCAACCTGGAAGCACTCCGTATTATCCGAGATAAGTGAATATTCTACCTATACTCTAACTCGGTAATACGAATGACGGGGCATAAAGTGACAAATTTTACAAAAAATTTATACTTCTTTATTATTTCAATGCTTGATCCAGCTCAGCAACGATATCGACTACCGCTTCGATCCCGACCGAAAGTCGAACCAGCCCCATCGTGATCCCCGTTGCTTTTCGTTGCTCTTCCGTAAAGGCACGGTGGGAGGTTGTGACGGGGTGTGAAACAGAAGTCTCTACCCCCGCAAGAGACGGCGCAAAGGATATCCAATTCAGTTTGCGGTAAAAGGAATAGATTTGGCTTTCATCTGCTAGAGAGAAGGAAATCATCGCTCCTTGTTTATTACGGGCAAAAAAACGGGTGTGCGCTTCACTTGGATAATACACTTGCGAGACCGCGGGATGGTTTCTCAAAAAGTCAGCTACCTGGCTGGCATTGTCACATTGCCGTTCCATCCGAATCGCCAAGGTCTTGAGTCCACGTGCCGTCAGCCAGGCTTCAAACGGGCTTAGAGATGCGCCGTAGTTGACGACGATTTCTCGCGCACGACTAACCAGTTCTTTTTTTCCTACGAGAACCCCGGATGTCACATCGCTGTGTCCTCCAATGTATTTTGTTGCGCTATGAACAACCAGATCCGCACCGAGCGTGAAAGGTTGAACCAGGTATGGAGTCGCGAATGTATTATCTACCATTACTGTCAGGTTAAACTGCTTGGCCTGTTTGATCCAATACGGCATATCCACAACAGTCAGAAGAGGATTCGTGATAGTTTCCAGGAAAAACAGGCGCGTGTTTGGACGTACATATCCTTCAAGTGTGGTCAGTTCATTGAGATTGATGCATTCCAGCTCGATGCCTACTCGGGACAGCTCCTTGTGCATCAATGCATAGGTCCCACCGTAAATTTCATGGGATGCTAGCACGTGATCCCCTGTTTTCAGCACAGCCAGCAAGCCTGCCATGATGGCTCCCATACCTGAAGCTGCACTGACCCCTTCTTCTGCGAACTCCAAAGCTGTGATCGCATCGGCCAGCTCCGTAGGGTTGGGATTTCCGTTTCGAGAATACAAGTACTCCCCTTCACCTGCATAATATTGCTCCACCTCTTCCAATCCCTGGAAAGAAAATACGGAGGTTTGATAGATTGGAGTCGATTTGCTTCTTGCATGTCGCAACGGTTGATGGCTGATGTGTACTGCCTTTGTTTCAAATTTTTCTCCCATTCCGCTCACCCTTGTCATTTTTCCTTACATCATAACATGAATTGAAAATAGATACATAGAGGATTGGCATTTTACCTATAGATTGTGCTATAATTCGAAACCGTAGCTCACTCACAGCTAAAAAGCGAAGGAAGGTGCATGAGATGAAACGACTGTTTCCTACTATTCTGGCCTGTCTCACGGCAATCGCCTTGGTCGCTGGTTGTTCAAGTGGCGGCAATGAAGCCGAAACCACACAGCCGCCGCCTCCTGTTGCGAAGGAACCTGTCTCTAAAGAGCCGGCACAACCGCCTGGACCAACAGGTGAGAAGAAGTACGACAAAGCTCCGGAAATGCAGATTGACAAGAATAAAGATTACCAAGCTACCATTTCTACCAGCATGGGTGATATCACTATCGATCTTTTTGAGAAGGAAGCTCCCATCACAGTGAACAATTTCGTTTTCTTAGCGAAAGACAAGTTCTACGACAATGTTACTTTCCATCGTATCATCAAGGATTTCATGATTCAGACTGGTGACCCACTCGGTACAGGAATTGGTGGACCTGGGTATACGTTTGAAGACGAGCTGAACAATGGTCATAAGTACGAACCCGGTGTAGTCGCGATGGCAAACGCTGGCGCGAATACGAATGGTAGCCAGTTCTTCATCGGTTCTGGTAAAGAGGTTGAGGGTCTGGAGCATGTTCCGAACTACACGATCTTTGGAAAAGTGACAGGCGGGATGGACATCGTTCAAAAGATCGCAGCAGTTCCAGTAAAAGCAAATCCGCAAACCAACGAACAAAGTGTTCCCGAGCAACCGATTACGATCAAATCCGTTACCATTATCGAAAAATAAAAGGTACAAGCAGAAAAGCACCGCGCGAAACGCGGTGTTTTTCATGTTCCTCCGC
Source organism: Brevibacillus sp. AY1 (assembly GCF_029870785.1). Lineage (NCBI taxonomy): Bacteria > Bacillati > Bacillota > Bacilli > Caryophanales > Paenibacillaceae > Brevibacillus > Brevibacillus sp. AY1. The sequence goes on along the minus strand of NZ_JAFLPN010000021.1, from coordinate 61,947 downwards.
TGGAATAGACTTCACATGTTGATGATATCCTCTTTTCCGATATTAAATCATACAGCTTTCGCGAAAAAAGTTTTAGACTGGCCAAAAAAATAAGCGATAGTCTTGAGAAAGAAAATAAATTCTTAGACTATCGCTGTTATTTTATTCATTTTTTGCGCGTCTTAGAAGGTCAGCAACGAAATCTGATTTCTGATCAGAGTGTGCCAACAACGATGCTTCTTCGATATACCATGATGGCCACTCAGAATCATATTCACTAATTGTTATTTCTTCGTCCAAACCCAACATATACCACCCCCCTTTATCCTTTCACATTGGTTTTAATCACCCACGTCAGTCTAATCCTTTATTTTCTTCTGACATCTCCCCGCTATGCAAATCGGTCCAGAAAGAACTAGGGGGAAACGCTTACTTTTTCCCCAAAAATAACGATTATCCAAAAAGTAAATAGTACCTTGGTACCGATTCCCTCTTGCGTTCTTCCCTTTTTACCTCTAAACTATGCAAAGACCCGATTCGCTTCCGCAATGTTTAGCAATAAGCGAAAAGGAGTGGTTCCTACATGTTTGAACGTGAAGCGCATTTGCGCTTTTTCTTCTATTTCAACAGTTTTGGTTTGTTGCTTTTATGTCTATTTGTGACACCAACGAGTGCGCATGCTCCACAACCAATAGCATTCGCAGGACCAGCACTGCTTCCTGCTGAAAAGAATACATTGGAAAAGACTGAAACCAAATCTACCAATCCTGCACCAGATCGAAAACAAGTTCAGGTCAGCCGGGAAGATGCTGTACGCACGGTTGCCCGTAACGGACAAGTCAAAATCTCGGAGCGGGAAATGGAACTGCTTGCCCGGTTGGTATATGCGGAAGGCCGGGGAGAACCGTATGAGGGACAAGTGGCAATTGCTGCTGTTGTATTGAATCGGGTAGCGTCACCTGGATTTCCTAACACGGTTCGGGAGGTTATTTATGCTCCCAATGCGTTTTCACCCGTCCATGACGGCAATCTGAGCTCCAAATCAAATGAAAGCACACGAAAGGCTGTACGGGATGCTGTAGCAGGACATGATCCAACGAATGGCTCTCTCTATTTTTTCAATCCAAACACGGCAACATCGTCCTGGATCTGGTCAAGAACGCAAACGCTAAGAATATCCAACCATATTTTTGCTAAATAATTTTAACAATACTTTATTATTTTTTTATCCACAGTTTACTTTCTTCTGTTATGATCTCTTCGTAAGCTCTTTTTCAACGCATTGAGAAGTGAACTGATGTCGTGTTCACGACTGGAATTCATCACCGTATGCATGGTTAGATGGTTCGCTCCATGAATTATGCATACGGTGATGAAAACTGGATCTTGCATTTGGTTTTGGGTGAGAGCAAAACCAAACGGAGATCTCATCAGCTCTCTTTCTCAATCGCCCCCAATTGACTCAGGCATTCCTGTATAGGAATGCCCTTTTTTTATTTTCACTAAAACCCGTAAACAGACATTCCGCCATCTACTGCCAATGTTTGCCCGCTGATGTAGGCAGCAGCATCCGACGCAAGAAAGATCGCAGGTCCGACCAGCTCCTCCACATCTCCAATACGACCGCTTGGCGTACGCTGCAGCACCTCCTGCAAAAACGTCTCGTCACTCAGCACCCCTTCTGTCAAAGGTGTGCGGAAATACCAAGGTGCAATCGCATTCACATTCACACCAAATTTGCTCCATTCCAATGCGAGGATACGTGTCATCTGGATCACACCCGCTTTGCTGGAGCCATACGCCACTCCTGTACGAAGTGCTACGATTCCGCCTACTGAAGCAATATTGATGATCCTGCCGTACTTTTGTTCACACATGACCCTGCCCGCCGCCTGACTTAGCTGGAAAGTGGCCTTCAGGTTCAGATCCACGACACGATCCCATTCTTCTTCGGATACTTCATGTGCCTTTTTACGTATGTTCATCCCTGCGTTGTTCACCAGGATATGCAGACCTCCCAGTGCCTCAATCGTTTTGGCAACCACTTCGTCCGCTGTCCCCGAAGCTGTCAGGTCGGCTGCGATCGGGAATGCTGTTCCGCCCTTCTGTTCGATCTCCTGCACTACCTCCTCCAGATCAGTAGCTGTGCGTGCCACCACGGCTACCTTCGCTCCTGCGTCTGCAATTCCAACCGCAAGTGCTCGTCCAATCCCTCTGCCAGCTCCTGTCACAATGGCTGTTCTGTTCGTCAAATCAAATCTGGTCATCATCGTTCCCCCTCTTCATGTAGGTGATTCTCCATCCATCGCCTTTTCCCTTGTCTTTTGCTACAATATACCTGTGTGGAAAGGAGGTCAATACGGTGCGGTTATACAGTCAAATGACCTTGGCAGAACTGCAGGAAGAAATGGAGTTGCTTCACCAACAGGCGGAAGAGAAAAAAAAGTCTGGTGACGATTCTCAGTTTGCCATTATTCAACAAAAGTACTTCATGGCGAAATCGTACTATCTCGGTACCAATGAGTTCCGTATCGGTGGAAAATACAGTGTTGCTGATTATGATCAGCCTTTTACAATTGAGTACTTCAACGGCGTGTTTGCTTGGGGTCGCTTTCCCGATTCAGACGAGCCAACCGGTTTTCCCGTGGGGATGTTGGAACCCTGGTTTTAAAGTTTAGTAAAAGTAAAGAAACCGGTCCTTTTTCGGGCCGGTTTTTTCATATCTGATGGTATTTCATTATCATCACACGAAAATAGGAGATGGATATACTAGAAAAAAACAGAAAGCGAGCACCCTAGCTATGGATTTTATCAATATACTCCTGCTCATTCTTCTTGCACTCGGTGTCATCGGAAACAATCCAACCGTCTCCATCGCTGTCGCCATCCTGCTATTGTGCAGGCTGATGCAATTAGATAAGGTATTTCCGATCCTTGAGCAGTACGGTTTACAGATCGGCATCATTATTTTAACCATCGGTGTACTTGCTCCACTTGCCAGCGGCAAAGTTAAGGCTGAGAATTTTTTGCTCATCTTTACAAACTGGCAATCGTTATTGGCTGTAGCAATCGGCATTTTCGTCGCCTATCTGGCAGGCAAGGGGACCTCCTTGATGACAGATAATCCGCTGGTCGTCACGGGTCTATTGATTGGAACCATCATTGGAGTGACGTTTTTCCGGGGAGTTCCGGTAGGTCCACTGATCGCAGCAGGGATCCTGGCCTTTATCCTGCAGTTTGTGCCTAAATAAGTCCGTTAGGCGTTTGTCCACCGTTGTTTGACCTGCAAACCATAAGCGAGGATTTGCTGAGGAGTGACTAGTCGAAACCCTTGTTGGGGGCGATAATCCACTTTCAACTGATCGTCACTGATATAACCAATCGTTTCTTTGTCCACCACGAACGTCCAGTTGCCGATTCTCTTGACCAGATCATCTGGTAAGGCCTCATCCCACCAAATAAAGTACTCTACGTTCATCCCGCAGCCACCGACCAGCTCTCCGTTAATTCGAATGGTTTGGGTCTCATGAACAAGCTCCTCTAGACGCTGCCGGGCTTCTTCTGTCAGCATGATGTTCATCTTTTCTCACCTTTCTAAAAACACATTTTCAAGCATCAGTATGCATCATCTTACACATCTTAGCATAAAATGCTTGAAAGGCAGCAGAAAGGACGATCTTTTATGAACATCTACGAACAGGATGGTATTTACATTGCAGAAACTGAATACTTGTCCGAGCAAGTCGTCATCTTTGGTAACACATGGGAAGAAGCCAAAGAAAAACTACTTGTTCGATTACTTGTATTAGAAATGATTGGCTAATAGAAAGGCGGGTCGCCACCAAGACCTGCTTTTTTTCACCGCCAAATGAAAGTCTCTTGCCCCGTGCTTTGACACCCCCCTCACTCACATACAGTAAGGAGCATATTCAGGTTATGCATGTGATCACATTAGATGGACAAGCTCTCGTGGCCAAGATTCGGGAGCAGACAGCCAAGCTCAATCGCAACAATGTGACGCGAACTCAGGCTTATCTCCATTTCTACCAAGAACATGAGGAGATCCATTGGGCGCTGCTCGCCCATTTGGTATCACGCAACGGCGGCTGGAATATGACGGATCTGCGTGGAGAATGGCTGCCTTTTTTGATGGACGAGTCATCAATACAGTCATACTTCTGGTTTTTGGAACGGTGCAATTGGCTCATATTTCACGATGCCTATGCTCAGCTGCTGCTCTATGCGGAAATGAAGCGGACGAAAAGAGACCTGACGTCCCTTCTAGCACCTCTCGGAGTCTCTACATTCATGCGTGTGTTCTGGCAAGCGTTTTTAACTACACAGGACAGCGCAAAGCTGACCAAAGCCTTGATTGTGAACGAACAACAGTACATTGAGCAGCGTGTGGTGCAAAAGCCAATCACTGTCCATCGCATCTTTTCAACGCTCACCTATTTCGCGCAGTCATGGTTCTCATTAACCCAGATCTTGTTTCCGTACAAAGAACACCCTACAGACAAACGTCTCCAGCTAGTCGGAATGACAGTCCATGACTTCCCTTCGCTCTCCGCACGTATCACGATCGGGAAGGCCTTGTACGAGCTTCTCTACAAAAATGCGGTCCGCCTAAACAGCATCCGTCAATTTGCATTCCGGATCCCCCACACGGGGTCTCGAGCCGATTATTGGCCACATCTTTTTACTCCGGTAAAACCATCCTCTGTGAACTATGAGCATGTTTATCGCCTCCGACTAAACGGAGATGAACGAAGAGAGGGAGCTTCAAAATTGTATAGCCCATCGTTAACGAAAGCGTGGCCTGATACTGCTCACTCTGCTGCAGATGGGATAGACTGGTTTCGTGATAATGACTGGCTCAAAGTGGTTGATGAGCCGGTTGATCTCCCCTCCATCGATACCGATACCTATAATCAGACGCTACGTTGGATGGAATACGGTGTGAAAGCTGTGTCCCTCTTTGATTAAAACTGAATGTCGAAAGCCGTATCACGATCAAGCCTCAACCATTTTTCCGTGAAGAAGCTGATCCACCCATCTGTAGCAGCGTTCGAGCTGCTCCGCGCTAATTTGCTCAGAGCGATGCTCGAAAACGATTTTAACAGTCGGATTTTCCGTCCGGATGATTTTCAAATACTCTTCAATCGGAGCCCATCCAGCTCCTGGCTGACAGTCTGGAAGGGCGGGAAAATGGTTGTATGCGACTTCATCCCCTGTAATTTTTGTGGTCCACAGATGAATCGTCTCTGCGTACCTCGCGTATTTCTTCAAAACTTTCTTGGCGTCAAAATACGGATCTATCCATTCCTGAAGGAACAATCTACCCGTATCCAGGCATAGCTTTACGCGGGGGTGCTTGAGCAGTAAGTCCTCAACGATCTGCGTATCATACACATAACGGTTGCATGCATCCAGTTCTAAAACAGGAGTGAAGAGATATTCTTCACTTTTTTTGTCTAGCCATGCAAACAGACAGGCACTCTTTTCTGCGAACTCTGCCAAGGAGTACTCGCTTTCATAGACGTATTCTCGCCGATCTGCAAACCTCCACTTCTCCCAATTCACCCTATTATCGAGAATGACCGGTTTTGGATAATGGAACAAGACATAGGCCGGCTTGAGCTCCTTTACGGATTCCAATTCTGCTTGGATCTCCTCAAACGCTGACGTGTGGCATCATCCTGATCCATGAAGAGTGCATCTCGCAAGGACTGTCCTCGTGCTCGAAGCGGATGAAAATGTATTCATAGGAAAAGATCCTCTCTATTTAGGCTGGATCAGCTCATTTAGGAAATGTTCGATCTGTGCTTTATGATGCTGGTCATGCTCGTAGAACTCGTGAACGAGGTATGAGAGCGTATAGGGCACCGCAGTACGAGGGCAATGAGCATCCCCATTTACCAGCACATGCTTGTTTCGGAAGTCAGCTGGCATTTCAAGCAGTTCCAATACCAGTCGATCCCTGACCAGGATCGCTTCCTCGATCAACTCGGTCTTGGATAAGCCGGACCGCACATAATCCGCAGCCCTTTGATTATAGGAATCAAAGGCCGGAAACGAAACCTCCTGCCCTTTCACAACGGATGGAAGAACATCTGAAATCAAATAGCGATCCCAAAACATCAGGTGGGATAAAATTTCGGCAATCGACCACTTCTCAGTCGCTGTCGGCTTTATCCAAATCTCATCGTCTACATCTCGCAATCCCTCTATCCAGTCCGCCATTCCTTGAAAGGAAAGCAGTGTACGATCGTGATCCATAGGCTCAACTCCCAGATATTGTATATTTTCATCCTACCACAATCATCTGTCGAATCTCAAACACCTATCTTGAACCCATAGCAAAAGAAAAACCTGGTATAAGAGGAACGCTTACACCAGGTACTTGAGCCTATATCTGCTCTGACTGCTTATCTTTTTTCGTTTTCAGGACTGCGCTTGATATGCGTCTCATTTCCATGCGACACCACGAGGAATGGAGTCAATTCCCCATCCTCCCAAAAGAATGGCAATACTGAAATCGGCACCTGTCCTTTCGACGCGAAATCATACGTCAATCTCGCAAGCAAGTGTGCGCCGGTATCTCCAACCAGATCGGCTACAATCAACACATCTTGATGAGGGATAGCAACTCCGAGCGTATCACCTGTTTTCTGCCGGTCAAAATCGCGCAAGAGCGGTTCGAGCAAAATTCGACTTGCTGCATATCCGTCAGCCGGACTGATAAAATGAATGCGATTTCCGCCAACCTCCTGTGTCTTTACCGTAAATGGAAGCTGCTGTAAATTGTCCATCGCCAGCCGATGCAGCTCTTCTTCTGACCATCCAGCCTCCTGAAGCATCCGCTGCTCGATCAACGAATATCCATCGCCCTGATCCAGCGCATAGAGCATGACCGTGTCTGCCGTATGGGGTTGGTATACCCAGCGCTCCCTCTCCTTTTGTACCAAACCTGCGTGACGCAAGACCGGATAGATACGTTCGTTCTGTCCGATGAGCGAGGTGTTGATACGCTGCTGCTTCTCATTCTTCCTTTCAGCCATCTATGCTTTCAACTCCCTTTTCGATCTTACTCCCAGGGGGGGCGCTCCTCATCGTCGCTCCGCTTCGTAGGGGGCTCCGGCTGTCTGCTAACAGGACCACGCGCTTCGATCTCCTGCACAATCTCAGACAATGCCTTTGGCTTGACGAATTCCACGGGAGATACTCCACGCTCGAACTGGAGCATTTCCCCCTCGAGCAATACCAAATAACGTCCATTTACCTTTGCGATGTGAAGGCTGCTACCGTAATCAGCCAGCAGCGTTCGTACCTGCATATGGTCCAGCTTGAATTTCAGCTCAACCTCAGGCTGACGATCCGTAATGATTTGCATCGCTTCCATGACGGTCTCGTGCTCCCACTTCTCCGCTAGCTCTCGCTTGGGACTGGCCGCCATGATTTCAATCGCTTCTTCTTCCCGCTGTCTTTCCTCTGTTTGCTCTGGATAAGAATATTCAATATGCTGCCTCGCCAGCGAGATCACCTCTTCGGAGACCATTTGCGTGATCGTCTGCGGGTATTCAATAAACCGCAGAAATTCCTCAAAATATTTGGCGTGCGAAAACTGATGAATCTTCACATGGTATGGATCATTCATCCCAGATTCGATCATGTAAGGGTACATCAGTGACTTCATGTTCTTCGCATTGATGGCCATCTGAACATTGGCGATCAGACTTTTTTCATCCGTGATCACCGCTGTTTTCTGTTCAAAATCACACTTGAGGATAAACAGATAGCGCTCATCCAACAGGTCCAATCGGGTTCTTACGATGATTAGAACGCCGCCTCTAACTTGCGAGGTGCGCAGATAGGATTGAACCAGCTCCTGACAAGGCTCCTTGCTCTCTCCTGTTGTTTCTGCACTCAGCATTCTGGACAAAAGGGCGTAGTTGGGATTGGACTCGAGCGGATGTCCAGGCTCGAGCACAAACTGTCCAAGCTTCGTAGGCGAACCTTCACTCTTCGGATTCAGTTCTACCTTCCTTTTTGCAATACGCGCGAATTCTCCGTCTAAAAAGTCGTGAAGCTCGCTTTTCTCGTAATCATCATGGCTCAGGTACCGAGTCATGCGCACCTGCTTGGGAGAATCCTCGTTCTCTGGCTGCTCGATCAAATAAAAGGATAACCAATCTATGTTAAATTTCATTGTCATTTCGCTCCTCACTTCATCGCAACGAAATGATTATAACAAAATGAGGTTAAACGGTCAGGCTTTTCGTGCAAATTGACTGCTTGACAATAGCAACCTTTTCCTGCGCAAAAAGAGCAGAACTTCTGTAGTGACAACGCACCACTTCCGCACTGCTCTTCTGCCTTTACTCAGAGATTGGCTCTTGTTTCGCCTTCTCCATCTTTTCCTTCAGCTCTCCAGCTTCACGCTTCAACACTTGCCGTTCTTGCTTGGACAGCACTTCTCCGCCAACCGGGCCATTTACCAGCAAATCTTCTTCATACAAGCGATCTTTGCGCATGAAAACCTCCATCATGACAAGAATGAGGTACTCATGTCCTACTTTGTTCCAAAGTCGCCCTTCTTATGTACGTGTCTTACCTGGCTTCCGATTCTTCAGAGCTTCTGGTCTACGCTGACCAGTCTTTGTTCCTTCCGGTTTACCGGGACTTCCTTGTCTGGTCGGCTTGATTTGCTCACTGCCGGCTTTTCCTCGTTGCTCTGGCTTTCGCTCGGCTTTTGGAGCTTCCAAAGCGCCATACGCCATTTGCTTCTCCGTGATGGAGATCCCGGTCTGTTTGGCGAACTTGCGAACGATAAACAGTTCCTGGTTGGTCAAAACAGAAAAGACAAGTCCTGCTCTTCCCATCCGTCCGGTACGTCCGCTTCTATGCACATAGGTATCAGCATCAGGTGCAGGATCGTAGTGGACAACACACTCTACACCGGGGATATCAATCCCTCTGGCGGAGACATCTGTCGTGATCAATACAGGAAAAACTCCGTCGCGAAATTGCTGAATGGTACGTGCACGCTCTTCTTTTGAAGCCTCCCGGTGAAGGAGACGGCATGGCAGATGGTGATAGTTGAGTTTGGATACGATCTCGTCAACCTTTTCAATCTGATTGACGAACACGATTGACGACCGTACATTTACCAGTCGAAGCAACCTTCGCAGTGTATCCACTTTTCTGCGCGGATCTGTCACCAGATACATATGAGCAACTCCTGCGGCTCCTTCTGGTGCAGCAGCGCGAATGACTACCGCATCACGAGATAGGTTCGAGGCTGCCTGAATCACTTCCGTCGGGATTGTAGCCGAAAAGAATAGGCGCTGTGTATCTCGCAGTGTTCGCTTCATTACGTCTGCAACAGGCTTGCCAAAGCCAGCGTCCATCATGCGATCTGCTTCATCGACTACGACGACTTTTACTTCGTGGACCTTTAGTTTGCGCTGATCAATCAACTCCAGCAATCTTCCTGGTGTAGCAACGATCAGAATGGGTTTCTTCTTTAGGCGCTCTATCTGACGTTTGACTTCTACTCCCCCAATCAAAGGGAGAACGGCTGAATCCTGAGACGGGAGCAGTCCTTCTGCTTCTCGGGCGATTTGCATGACTAGTTCATGCGTGGGTGCCAAAACGATCGCCTGTACATCCTTTTTATCGAGATCCATCCTGGACAGGATTGGCAGCAAATAAGCAAATGTCTTGCCTGTCCCCGTAGGTGATTCGATAAAGGCGTCTTTTCCTTCCAATATGACAGGAATCGCTTCCGCTTGAACTGGGGTAGGCGTTTCCATTTTGCGCTCATGTAAAATTTGCAGTAATGATGCTCCAATGTGTAAATCAGCAAACGTGGTACTCACAAGAACCCTCCTGGCTTGAAAATCTTGCATTGGGTAAGCTTACCACACTTTGCCCGGACGGAACAGTGGTCACAACGAAGAGGCGAAATCCAAATGCGGACCTCGCCAGCCATTCATTAACCGTTATTGGAATCCATACGGGTCTCTTGTTTTTCCATCTGGTCGTGTCGATCCCGGCTTGTCGTCTGATTCCGCGTCCCCTTTTCACTCTCCATGTACTCCTCTACTTCTTTTTGAAACTGGTCGTCATATCCACGCACACGCCTCACCTCCTGGAGTTAGCTTGCCCTGCATTCCTTTACGTTCATTCCCTGAAACTTTTTACCCATTTTTACGTCCTTACCTATAGACACAGTTAGGAAATGAGTGAACTCGATGCAGACGTTATCACGGGCCAGGACACATAAGCGAAAGAAAGGCTCTCGGCGACGACCCGTTCGCTGGGTTAAACGTTTTTTACTTGTAAGCACGCTTACTTTCACTTCTTTCGCCCTTATTGGGATGATCTTTCTTTTCGGAACCAAAGTGGGTGAAGAACTGCGCGAATGGGCCGCAGGTACACTTTTGACCACACAGCATGACTATTGGGCACCCTATACCTTTTTATCAGAAGAAAAGCTGAATGCCCTGCGGCAGCAAATCAAGAATCCAGAAGTGATCAATTCAGAGTCGGAGCCCGATCAGCCAGCAATGGCTCTTCCCACTCTCCCTCAGGTAGTGGACCCGGAACCTGAGAAACCCAAGGAACTCATTGAAATAGAAGACATCTATGTGACCAAGAGCAATTATTTCTTCAGGGGAAAAATCATGTACATTCATGACCCCAAACGAGTAGAACTGTTGATTACCAATCGGAAAGATCGCGGAGACCTCTTGGACGAATTCGTAAAGAAAACCAACGCCATCGGAATCGTAAACGCAAGTGGCTTCCACGATCCGGACGGCTATGGCAAGGGAGCGAAAGCGTACGGAGTGGTTATTAAAGACGGCAAGATCCTGCAAAGCTACAATTCCAAAACAGGCGAAACCGCACTGGGGATCACGTACGATGGGAAATTGGTGACAGGCAGCTACAGCGCCGAGCAACTGGTGAAAATGGGGGTTCGTGATGCCATGAGCTTCCGCCCGCAGCTGATCGTCAATGGTAAAAACCTGTTCGCAGACAAGCCCGCCAAGAGCTGGGGCATTCAACCGCGCACCGCGATCGGGCAAAAAGAAGACGGCACCATCGTTTTCGCCGTCATAGATGGACGTCAGCCCAGTCACTCCATCGGAGCCAGTATGAATGACATGGCCGAGTTATTGGCGGAGCGTGGTGTTGTTACGGCAATGGCGATGGATGGCGGGTCCAGCTCGATGATGCTTTATAAGGGTGAAGCTATCACCAGCACTTCCTCTCCCTACCACAGGGGCCGTTATTTGCCGAATGCATGGGCCGTTATGGCGGAGGGTGTGGAATAATATGACCCTAACACGCAGCAGCTCGCTTTCTGCCGCGTGTTTATTTTTCTTCAACAGAAAGTGGTATTTTCAATTTTCTCGGAATATCGGAGGAAAAATTCGGAGTGTACTGTACAGAAAATAAATACCCTTCTAAATAAAAGGATAGTTCACTTTCGCTAGATTCAAAGGGAATATTGCCATTTTCAAGTTTTTTCTGTATTCCCTGCAAAAATGAAAGATCAGGTGTTCCAAATGTGACCTGCATTTTGGGTGGAAGAGCTTTCATTGCAATGGGAATCCAAGGTCTTTCTCTCCAATTCGCAACAATATATGCGGTTCCACTGATCACGAAATTAAATATTTCTCTATCGGATAAGGTTTTCATGCCTAAATTGGTTTTTAACCACTCTCTAAAGGATGGAACACTCTCCACTGGACACATAGTCATGGGCGATGATTTCAAGAAGATTTCCATCCCCATCACGAAAATACAGATTCAATCTGCCATCCTCCTCATCAATTTCATGACCATCTGCCCATTTAGCAATGAGCAGACCAGACTCATGAATCCTTTTGGCGGATTCATAAAACCTTGAATATGGCACTTGAAAAGCAAAATGAGCCGGAGAGATTGGTTCACTTGCCTCTACGAAGGATAAAGAAACATGTGGCGTTACCTTGAAAGTAATCTCTCGATCCGTTTTTGATAAAACTGTGAAGCCGAGACGGTCTGCATACACTTGCTGAACTCCTTGAATAGATACTGTCTGTAATGTCAATTTTGAAAAATGTGTGATCATAAGGCTCACCTTTTCCTTTTGATAATTTTGGCAGTTTAACATTACCATATTCCGGTTGCCCCTTCACCTTAAAGTCCGCAACAAAAACAGGCACTCCCCTTCAGCCGGGAGTGCCTGTTATCTTTACATCCTAGAGTTTAATTGGAGCTTTGGCTTGAGCCTGGCTCCACTCCTCCACATTCCAAACCTGTGTTACCCAATCCTCGTAAAATTCAGGTTCGTGACATACCAGGAGGACGGTTCCCTTAAACTCCTTCAAGGAACGCTTCAGCTCTTCCTTGGCTACAACGTCCAAATGGTTCGTTGGCTCGTCAAAGACCAGCCAGTTGCTTTCCCGTTGAAGCAGTTTGCAGAGGCGGACCTTTGCCTGCTCGCCACCGGAGAGAGCGTTCATGTTCCGGTTAATGTGTTCATTTTTCAGTCCGCAGCGAGCAAGCGCTCCGCGAACCTCGTGGTTGTTCATCGCAGGGAATTCATTCCAGACTTCTTCCAAGGCGGTAAGGGGCTTCGCCTTCACTTCTTGTTCGAAGTAGGCTGGATGCAGGAAATCTCCTCGATCCAACTTGCCTCCTAGTGGTGGAATGATACCCAGCAGCGTTTTCAGCAAAGTAGATTTACCCACACCGTTCATACCGACGATCGCTACTTTTTCGCCTCGCTCCAGCTTGACAGTCAGCTTCGGTAAAAGCGTGTGGCTGTAGCCGATTTCCAGATCCTCTGCTTCAACCACAAAGCGGCTGCTGGCGCGGGATTCCTTAAAGATAAAGGTCGGCTTGGCTGCTGTCTCAGGTTTGTCGATGCGATCCATACGATCCAATTGCTTCTGGCGGCTTTTCGCGCGTCCGGTGGTAGACGCCCTAGCCTTGTTTCTCGCGATGAAGTCTTCCATTTTAGCAATCTCTTCCTGTTGCTTCTCGAATGCGTCAAAATGCTGGGTACGCTTCGTTTCTGACTGCGCCAGGAAAGACTCGTAGTTTCCGGTATACCGATTCAGCTTGGTGAATTCCAGATGGTAAATGACGTTAACTACCTCGTTCATGAAGGAGGTATCATGAGAAATCAGCATAAACGCATACGGATACTCTTTCAGATAGTTTTTGAGCCATACGATATGCTCTTCATCCAGGTAGTTTGTCGGCTCATCAAGCAGCAGAACCGTAGGACGTTCCAGTAGCAGTTTGGCCAGCAGAACTTTGGTTCTTTGTCCACCCGATAAAGAAGCGACATCTCGTTCCAGACCGATGGCGCTAAGCCCTAAAGCATTGGCAATCTCATCGACTTTGGCATCGATCAGATAAAAGCCGCTGGTTTCCAGACGATCCTGGATTTCACCCATGCGCTCCAGCAGTTCTTCCAGCTCTTCAGGAGATGCTTCTGCCATCTTCTCCCCTATCACCATCAGCTCTGCTTCCTGCTCCAGCAGTGGCAAGAATGCATCCTTCAGTACATCACGGATCGTTTTTCCTGCTTGAAGCTTGGTGTGTTGATCCAAGTATCCGTATTGGACCTTGGGCATCCATTCAATCCGGCCATGATCAGGCATGTTTTGACCGGTCAGAATACCCATCATCGTTGATTTTCCTGTACCGTTCGCACCGACGAGACCTACACGATCTCCGGGCTGCAGACGAAATGATACTTCGCGAAACAAAATACGATCCCCAAAGCCGTGGGACAAATTTTCCACAATCAATACACTCATAGGTTCCTCCTGGTTCGTAACCTCTCTTAGACGTTTAAAGTAATTCTTTCAAAGCGTTGCGGTGCATAGCGCTGTACATAATTCTCGCCTGACATGATCAATTCATCCAAGCGATTGCGTAAATCCTGAATCGTAATGCCTTCCATCGCTGTATTCAAAATGGCAGCCCGAGCCATCATCCTCAGCAAATTGACTTCATTGACAATCTTTTTGCCGAAAACTTTTCCACTATGAACGATCTCTGATCGATGATTATACGATTTTTTGATGAACTCCGCAATATTTTGCCGTTCCTCAAACGTTGCTCCAAAATAATACGCCATCCGAAGCCGTAATTTGTAGGTGATTTCGCCCTTTTTTCCATCAGGTACAAACAAGGATTCAAGCGCAATCCACAAATCGAGCAGTTGATCTTCGGGGCTCTTTTTTTCCAGAGAAAGCGTATAACGGCGAAAGGCAAGCGAGGGTAACTTTTGATCAAGCAACGACATGAATATAGTCTCGGCATCCTGATCAAATATATATTTGGGACCGTCTAGCGAACGTTTGAGATACGTAATCCCGTACATGTTTTTCTCGATGGTAATGACATACGGGATGGAGCAAATTCCATTAAGTACCGAGATGTTCAGCTTGCTTTCGATTTCTTCAATCCAATCCTGATCCTCTGTAATCCTCATGTCAGGATAATCTGCTACAAGGAACATGCTAGTCGGTTCAACTCGTTTATCGAATAGACGTTTGTTTTCGTCCATCTCATTGCGTAGATACTTGGATGCCAGCTCGTATGGCTTCTCGGCACCAGCTACGAGGTAGTAGGAATTAGGCAGCTCAATGCGGAACGGTTTTGTCGCAGTCGAATTGAAAACGGGTGCTATCAACAGTGGCATGTAATCGCTCCTTTCTGATCCCAGTGCTGTCCATTACTCCTTTATCAGTTAACATAATAATTATTATGTTATATATCGATGGTGCGTACAAGCTTCCTTATAGAATACCAGCATTTCCTATGTTTCGTCATCCTTCACTTGCATCAAACTATGCGAGAAGGAGTTGAATTCGATGAGAAACGATCCTAATTTTGAGGAAAACCCACATCAAGTGTACAACAACGAGGCACAACCACTAGAGCAGACTGGAGAACCGCTTCCAGGCTCAAAAAAAGTGAAACAGCAAAATCATTCCCGACAGATTAAAACAAGAGAAGGATAAGGACTATCTACTAAAGAGTTCAAACTACGACACCCGGCCCTGACAGCCGGGTGTTTTTCCTTTTATTTACAACAAAAAAGATTGAATTGTCCCATCTGGTTGAACTATGATTAATTTACCATTTTGATTGGAGGTTAAAGCTAAAGATGATTCTCATTCCTCTGTCGGGCAATAGCCCACTATCCAATCATGTCAGCTATCATGTCTCTCCGCTGTATGAATTAGCGGCGAGTCTACACGCGTTGGCACAGATCGAACCACCAGAGCCATATCAAGTATGGACGAACGAGGTCATCGAGAGGTTTCGTATGGAAGGTCTGTTCAATGATTGGGATTATCTTTGTCCCCTGTTTCGATACGGCATCCCAGATCTATTCGAAGCGGATCAAACCAAAGGAGTAATGAGCGTTTCTGAGCTGTACCAATATTTTGTCACACTCACAACAGATGCCTTTGCTCAAAGCTTGAAGCCGCTTATTGCCAGTTGGAACCACTATCATGAACGTCCTCCAGTCGCTGACGACATACAAAATGACCCTGACTTTGTCAAAGGCCGCTTCAACCTGTTTATGTCTTCGTACTGGCAGTTGCTTTTTGAAGCGACCTGGGAAAAAATAGCCCCGCTTTTTGTTACTGAAGCGGAAAGAATTCAGCAAGCTTGTGCAGACTTTCCGACTCTACAATCCTATCTATACAAACTTTTCCCATCATTCTCATTTCAAGAGGAAAGGAACATGCTTGCCTTACACACTTCTGACCCTGATGAACAAGTACAAAGCCTGATCTTGCAGCCCAGTTATTTTACCTGTTCCACTTCCCACTCAAAGAAAAAAACGAGCCTCTATCTGCTTTACCCACTCAGCTATTCAAGCCGTTAACCCAATAAAAACGCCCTACGATGGGCGTTTTTCGTATTGTCGCATGTGTGCAACAATGAGTTTATCCAGCTGTTGGCTAATTCTCACGATTTCTGGGTCACGAAAATTGTAACCTGCGTTTTTTGCAGCGCTTTCGAGCTTATGCCGCAAGTCATCAATCATCTTACTCGTAATCTCCATGCTGCCGACCCCCACCCGCACTAAGTCTCCCACTATTTTACATTATATACGATATACTGGAAAGGGTAATATGTGGAAGAAATAGCCTTGCACCGATTTTTTGGTACAAGGCTATTGATTTGTACGTTTATAGTTATGTCTGCACTCGTGGTGAATAGAGCCTACTTCATTACATGAATCGGATGACCCAATGCCAATTCGGCAGCTTCCATCGTAACTTCGCCCAAAGTTGGATGCGCATGGATGGTCAACTCGATATCCTCTAAGGTCGCACCCATTTCAATAGCCAATCCTACTTCAGCGATAATATTGGACGCTTCTGGTCCCACGATTTGCGCACCAAGAACGAGCTTAGATTCCTTATCGGCAATCAGTTTTACATAGCCTTCGCCTGCATTAACGGACAGCGCACGTCCGTTTGCTGCGAAAGGAAAACGACCGACAATATAATCGATACCCTGTTCTTTTGCTTCTCTTTCGTTGATTCCAACGCTTGCAATTTCCGGATCGCAGAAAACAACAGCAGGAATTGCCTTGTAATCTACTTCGGAAGGTTTGCCCGCGATTGCTTCAGCCGCCACTTTCGCCTCATATGAAGCTTTGTGAGCCAAAGCTGGTCCAGCTACGATATCACCGATCGCGTAGACATTCGGGATGTTCGTACGGCCTTGCTTATCGACAACGACCAGACCTCTGTCTGTCAGGTTCATTCCCACTTCACGTAGACCAAGCTCATCTGTATTTGGACGACGTCCTACGGTAACCAGGATGTATTCAGCTTCGATTTTCTGTTGTTCGCCCTTCACTTCAGCGGAAACAATGACGCCATTTTCGGTCTCTTCCATACCTTGAGCCAAAGCCTTGGTTTTGATTTCCACGCCCAGCTTTTTCAGCTTGCGCTCCACCAATCGCGGCATATCCGGCTCAAAGCCCGGCAGAATCTGATCAGAACCTTCGAGGATTGTCACTTTCGTACCGAATTTCGCAAACACGGTACCCAGCTCAATCCCGATATATCCACCACCGATGATCACGAGGCTTTTAGGCAGCTCCGTGAGGGAGAGTGCTTCTGTAGAAGACAGCACACGTTTGCCAAACGGGAATGCCGGCAGCTCGATTGGACGAGAGCCTGTCGCGATGATGCAATGCTCAAAGCGATAACGGTTTACATCGTAGCCGTGGAATACACGAACTTCATTTTCAGTTACGAACAAGGCTTCTCCAGGGATAACCTGGATTTTGTGTCCTTTAAACAGAGAAGCGACTCCACCTGTCAATTGTTTGACAATGCCGCCCTTCCATTCTTGTACTTTGGCAAAATCCACTCGTACGTTATCCATGGTAATCCCCATAGATGCGGTATGCTGCGTATGCTCATAGGTGTGAGCTGCATGGATCATCGCCTTGGAAGGGATGCAACCCACGTTTAGGCACACACCGCCTAGTTCTGCTTTTTCCACCACAGCAACTGTTTTCCCGAGTTGAGCCGCACGGATGGCTGCTACATATCCGCCGGGACCAGCGCCGATGACGAGGACGTCTACTTCTGTTGTAAATTCTCCTACTACCATAGTTGTTTATCCCTCCATGACGAGCAGCGTAGGGTTTTCCAGAAGCTGCTTCACGTAGTTGACAAAACGCTGTGCAGGCTCGCCATCCACCAAGCGATGGTCAAAGCTGAGCGAGAGAGACAGGACTTGACCCACTACGATTTCTCCGTTTTTCACCACTGGTTTTTCGGTGATGCGGCCGACTCCCAGAATGGCAACCTCTGGATAGTTGATAATTGGGGTAAAGAACATGCCACCGGCAGAACCAATATTGGTGATGCTGAATGTGGAACCTTTCAGATCATCCGCAGTTGCTTTGCGGTCACGAGCTTTTTTCGCAAGTTCACCGATCTCCGCCGAGATTTGGAAGATCGATTTGCTGTCAGCACCTTTCACGACTGGTACCAAGAGACCATCCTCGGTGGAAGTCGCGATCCCGATGTTATAGTATTTTTTGTAGATGATTTCTTGTTTTTCATCATCGATGGAAGCGTTCAGCTCAGGGAATTTCTTCAATCCTGCTACTACAGCCTTCACGATCATAGGCAGATACGTCAGTTTGATGCCGCGTTCTTCTGCCAAAGGCTTCGCTTCTTTGCGCATTTCAACAAGCGCTGTCACATCTACTTCGTCGAAGATGGTGACATGTGGTGCTGTATAAGCGGACTTGACCATCGCTTTGGCAATCGCTTTACGCATGCCTTTGAGTGGTACACGCTCTTCTATCTCTCCACCTTGGGTAGGAGTGTAATGAACGGTAGGGGTTGCAGCTGCTTGGGAAACACCTGTCGCTGCTTGCGCTTCGCTTGCTGGAGCCACAGCTGCCGCATTGGATTGCTCTGCTGCTGGAGCTGACGCTGCTACTGCACCGCCTGCTACAAAACGGTCTACGTCTTCACGAGTAATGCGTCCCAGCTTGCCGGTTCCCGGTACTGTGTTCAGGCTAACTCCTTTTTCACGTGCATATTTCCGCACAGATGGAGTGGCCAATACGTGCTTGCGATCAATCGGTGCAGCTACTGCTGTAGCTGTTGCCGCAGATGCCAAAGGCGTTTCCAAAGACTGGTTCGCGTTTGCACTCACTTGGGAGCCAATATCGCAGCCTGGCTCCATCTTTTCATCTGCTGCAGGCACTGGTGCTGCTTCTGTTGCTTGCGCTTCACCATGACCGTGGTCAGGCAGGTTCGGGATTTCCCCTTCCACTTCGAATTCAATCAATGGATCACCTACGACACTTACGGTGCCTTCTGTTACTTTCAGATCAATGACTTTTCCTTTTACAGGAGAAGGTACTTCTACTACTGCTTTATCATTTTGTACTTCCATGATCACTTGGTCTTCTTCTACGGAATCCCCCGGCTGGACGTGCCATTTGACGATCTCGCCTTCATGGATACCCTCACCAAGCTCTGGGAGTCTGAATGTAAAACGACTCACGCTATTCTCCTCCTTCATAAACACTTGCCGTATTTTCAACAGGTTTGTGCCAAAAGAAGGCGGAAAGCTCTCAACTTTTCCGCCAATTGTATCCTTGTTAAGCCATTAGAAGTCAAGCACTTGGGTCAGGCCGTCCACAACACGCTTCACGTCTGGGAGCCATACATCCTCTGCCTGTGCAAAAGGATATACGGTATCAGGAGCTGTTACGCGCAGGACAGGTGCTTCCAGGTGAAGAATGGCACGCTCATTGATTTGCGTGATGATTTCCGCTGCTACACCAGAAGTTTTTTGAGCTTCCTGTACAACAATGGCACGGTTGGTTTTCTTCACAGATTCCACGATCGTGTCGATATCGAGTGGGCTAATCGTTCTCAGGTCGATTACTTCTACTTTCGCTCCACGTGCTTTCTCGATTTCTTCAGCCGCTTTCAGGCTGGTATGCACCATCGCACCATACGTAATAATGGTAACGTCGCTACCTTCTTTGACGATGTTCGCCTTGCCCAGCGGAATGGTGTACTCACCCTCTGGAACTTCTTGGCGGAACGAACGATACAGCTTCATATGCTCCAGGAACACGACTGGATCGTTGTCGCGGATTGCAGAGATCAGCAAGCCTTTTGCATCGTATGGATTGGAAGGAATGACGACTTTCAGACCTGGGGTTTGCAGCATCAAGCCCTCGAGGGAGTCAGCATGCAGCTCAGGTGTTTTCACGCCTCCACCAAATGGAGAGCGGAATGTAACAGGACTGGAAAAACGTCCGCCGGAACGGTAACGCATACGAGTTGCTTGGGAAGCAATCGCGTCAAATGTCTCGAATACGAACCCGAAGAATTGGATCTCGGCTACAGGACGGAATCCGTTGATGGAAAGTCCTACTGCCAGTCCGCCGATTCCGGACTCAGCGAGCGGCGTATCAAATACGCGCTGCTCGCCGAATTCTGCTTGCAGTCCTTCAGTAGCGCGGAATACCCCGCCGTTGTTCCCTACGTCTTCCCCAAAGACGAGTACGGTTTCGTCGCGTTTCAACTCTACGCGCATTGCATCCGTAATGGCTTGAACCATTGTCATTTGTGCCATGGCTTACTTCGACTCCTTCGCCAGGTATTCTGCCTTTTGCTCTTCCAATGCAGGTGGCAGTGTCTCGAACATTACATCGATCAGCTCGGATACTTTCATTTTTGGTGTTTCATCTGCTTTTTTGATGGCGTCAGCTACCGCTTGTTTCGCTTCTTCAATGACAGCTTCCTCGTCTTTTTCGCTCCAGAGGCCTTTGCCTTCCAGGTATTTGCGGAAGCGAATCAATGGATCTTTCAGTTCCCACTCGCTTTGCTCTTCGCCTGTACGGTAGCGAGTTGGGTCGTCCCCTGCCATCGTATGAGGGCCATAGCGGTAAGTCAAAGCTTCGATCAGTGTTGCACCTTCGCCGTTAACACCGCGCTCTTTTGCTTTTTGTACAGCATAGTAAACCGCCATGATGTCCATACCGTCGATGCGCTCGCTTGCAATCCCTGCTGCAACCGCTTTTACAGCGATGTTTTCAGAAGCCGTTTGCTTTTCGAACGGAAGAGAAATCGCATAGCCGTTATTTTGAGAGAAGAAGATGACAGGCAGCTTGTACACGCCTGCAAAGTTCATGCCTTCGTAGAAGTCACCTTGCGAAGTTGCTCCATCACCGAAGTAGTTGATCGCAACGCGCTTTTCACCGCGCAGCTTGTAGCCCATTGCAACACCAGTTGCTTGCGTACATTGAGCTGCGATGATGATTTGCGGCATCAGAACATTGACGCCTTCTGGAATCCGTCCACCCTCGATATGTCCGCGGGAGTATAGGAATGCTTTATGCATCGGATAGCCGTGCCACACCATTTGTGGAATGTCACGGTAGCTAGGCAGGATGAAGTCTTCTTTGGAAAGAGCAGCCTCGGAACCGATCATGCTCGCTTCTTGTCCTGCTACAGGTGCGTAAAAGCCAAGACGACCTTGACGGTTCAAGCTGATCGCACGTTGGTCCCACACACGTGTGAATACCATTTTACGCATGAGTTCGCGCAATTCATCATCAGAAAGATTGGGCATCAAGTCAGGACGGACTACAGTCCCATCCGGTGCAAGAATTTGCAGCGGGGTGTTATTGCCTGTTTGTTCAACAGCAGTGGATACGCTCATCACATTTCACCTCGTCACTAGTTTAAGGGCTTTTCCTGTAACCTTCGCTCGCCGGACAAATGAACCAAGCGATTGCTCAGTCATTGGGCGATAGATGATCCAAAGGAAGAATCCCTGGGAAAGCAGAAGAAAAGTTGATCTGTGTAATCGGTTTTCAAGCACCTGTTACACTACCCTGTTATACCTCAGGGAAAAGTCTGTTCAATGTGTTATAGTATTGATATTACAGGGTTTATTTCCTCTCTGTTATCATTTACTATAAAAGCTGTATCAGTTTTTTTCAAGCCTTAGTTTTATATTTGATGAAAACAGGGGGGCCAAAAAACGTGTCTGATTATGTAAAACGCACGATTGTCAAAGAAGAAGTACCCAGTACTCACGTGGATTCACCACGTTTGGTCAAAGTTTATTTGCCACCTGGATATAATGAACTTCTCTCCTATCCCGTTGTCTACTGTCAGGATGGAAACGACTTTTTCACGATGGGACGAATTGCTACGATCGCCAACCAGCTTATTCTGGAGGAAGGCATTGAACCATTCCTGATCGTCGGCGTCTCGGTTGAGCGCAGCAAACGCACCAGTGAATATGCCGCTACTGGTTCACGCAACGAAGCGTACAAGCGTTTCTTTACAGAAGAATTGCTCCCCTATATCGAGGAGCGCTACCCTGTCCGCCGGGATTCCTCGGCACGAGTATTGGCTGGTGATTCGCTTGGAGGCACCGTATCGTTACATCTTGCACTGGATCGCCCTGACCTATTCGGACGGGTTCTCTCCTTATCAGGCGCCTTTTTCCAAACGACCCAAGACCAGCTTGCGCAAGCAGAAAGCCTTTCCTGGCTGAACATCTGGATGGTCGTCGGCCTGGATGAAACAGCCGTCGAAACACACACAGGCACGTATGACTTCGTCCACTGGAATCGACTCGCCAAAAATGTGCTGGAGCAAAAAGGTGCAGCTATCTCCTACCGTGAAAAACCAGGGGATCATGTCTGGGGTTTGTGGCAAAAGGAATTGCCTGATGGACTTCGTCACTTTTTCCCTGCTCTCCGCCTGTAGGCTTCACCCGGGCTACAAGCCGTTAATTTCCTGAATATCTTCATAGCTGTAATAGCGGCCATCTGCCAGGTAAATTCCTTGGTGGGTGGCTTTATCGATTTCTCCAGCCACTTGCGTATCATTGCCGAGCACGATATTGACTATTTTGCTTTCATCACGTTGCATCTGGTTTTGGATGCGTTCTCTGTCTTTTGCTGAAATCATGGTTATCCCTCATTTCCTAATGATTGGATACCCTTAGTATTTCTTTGGCTTTGATGATTTACACGCAAGATGGACGGATTCACTTGCAGCGCAAAAAAGAAGCCCCCACTTAACGGAGGGCCTTTGTCTCTTCCACGATGCCTTCCATGATCTCGAGCACGCGGGTAATATCCTGTTCTTCAATATGTCGGTGTGTCGTGAAGCGGGTTACGTACTGGTCGAAATCGTTGGCAAGTACTCCTTTTTCCCGCAGACGTGAAATAAATTGTTCTGCTGTAAGTTTCAGGGAATGCGTGTTCACCAGAACGATGTTTGTCTCTACAGGTTCTACTTCAATCTGCAATTTTTGAAGGCCAACCTCCAGCTGCTTGGCACGATCATGGTCTTCCTGCAAACGCTGGGTCATCTCTGTCAAGGCCAGAATACCCGGCGCGGCCAGATACCCCGCTTGCCGCATACCTCCGCCCAGCTTTTTGCGCCACCATCTCGCTTCTTCAATAAAGTCGCGATCACCCGCCAAAACAGAGCCTACCGGTGCACTCAAGCCTTTTGACAAACAGACTTGAACTGTATCGGTATAGCGAGTCAGCTCACGTACATCGATCCCTAAAGCTACGGCTGCATTATACAGACGAGCGCCATCTAAATGGACCGGAATATGCCTTGCAGATGCTACATCGTATACGGCTTTCATCTGGTCAGGGGTAAGGACAGCCCCACCCGCTCGATTATGTGTGTTTTCCAAACAGATCAATTTGGTACGAGGATAATGAATATTCACCCCGCGAATGGCCTTCTCGACATCTGTTGCTTGCATCGCCCCGCGGACCCCAGGCAAAGTACGTGTCTGCACGCCCGCTAAAGCCGCCATCGCCCCAGCTTCGTAATAGAACAGGTGGGACTCAGCTTCCAGAATCACTTCATCGCCATTTACACAATGGGTAAGCACGGCAACCTGATTCCCCTGCGTTCCACTGGTAACAAACAAGGCAGCTTCTTTTCCTAAATAATCAGCTGCGATTTCCTCCAAACGATTGATGGTTGGATCTTCTTTGTATACATCATCGCCGACTTCCGCTTGGGCCATCGCATCAATCATGGCTTCCGTCGGTTTTGTTACGGTATCACTGCGCAAATCTATCTTTTTCACAGCTCTATCCCCTCTCTTCCGTGACTCCCTCTAGAGTTTCAACATTGCATCTGCATTTACCTCTTTGCTAAAATGTAGAAGAGACTTTATCAAAGTTAGGAGACTTGCCTCATGAAAGTAAAAATCACGCGTAATGCGGCGAAGCAACTCAAGCCCATTTTGGATCAGGAAGAAGACAAAGAACTAAAGCTTCGCGCTTACATAACACATGCGCATGGCGACCATGCACATTATGGCCTAGCTTTGGACAAGCCTACTGAGGACGATGTTGTGATTTCGACGGACAAAGAAATTGACGTCGTTTTAAAAAAGGATGATCCTTTGCTCGATGGAATCACGATTGATTATCTATACCTGCCGCAAGAAGGCTTCGTGATTACCAATCCTTCCAAAGGTAACCACGGCGATCATTAATCTCTAACGAATGACAAAACCCCCAGCTCCTTTTTGCATTGCTGGGGGTCTTTTGGTTACTCATTTACATAGTAATCTACCGGCAGATCTGCCAATAACGGCGCGTTTTCTCCTTGCCTTACAGTCAACACCAAGCGATGGACAGGTCGCGTCATCGCTACGTAAAGCAGCTTCGCATCCCATTCATTTTCTTCGTATTGATGGACATCGAGCAGGATCACCGCATCAAATTGCAAGCCTTTGGTCAAAAAGGCCGGCATGACGGTAATGCCTCCGGGATATTGCTTGTCTTTACTGCCTAGCAAGGTTATATTTGGAAGCTTTTCTTTGAGTGCCTTGTGTGCTTTTTTACTTCCCTGAATGGTCTTTGCGACAATCGCAATCGATTGAAGTCCTTCCCGTACATACTGCTCTACGCGATCGGCAACCATTTTCCACTGCTCTATTTCGGCAGAAGATGTAAGTAGAGATGGCATTTCACCGTGTCTCAAGACAGGTTTCGCTAAAATGGTTTCCGGCAATTCAATGCGGCGCAAGATCTCATTGGCACAGCGCATAATTTCAACAGTAGAACGATAGCTTTGAGAGAGTGTGTAATAGCTTGCACGGGGTTGCTGAAAGATTCCCTGGGTTAGTTCATCCCAGGAATGAATGCCCCTATATGCGTGAATCCCCTGAGCAATATCTCCGACAACGGTTAACGAATGTCCCTTGGTCATAAGGGCAATGACCCCGATCTCCAAAGCACTCAGATCTTGCGCTTCATCAATCACCGTATGGTCAAAATGTCCCGCCTTATCCAGTCCTTCAATCAGATGCTGCAAGTACAGGAGCGAAGCAATATCCTCTACTTCCAGTCGTTCCTGTTCAAATAGCTCTATTGTTGACGTACTGACATCGTGTACGATCTCGTCTGAAATGTCTGCAGGTGCCAGCAAGCGCAGGAGCTGTTCGTCAGTCATCAGCTCACGGTATGAGGCAAACACTTCAAGTCGCGGAAACGAAGTCATGTACTGATCGAGAATTTGATCGAGCATTTTCTCAAATTTAGCCAAGCCCTGTTTATCCAGATCTACTTTTAATTCACGTAAATGCGCGTAAAACTTCTTATTCATTTCCTGCTTCAGGTGCTTGCGCAAGGCATCAAGCCGTCGCTGGTACGGCAGGTTGGAGAATAGCTCCAAAAAGCTCTGTTTAATAAACTCACCATCAATGGCAAAAACCTGTTTGGTCCTCGTGTAGACGAAGCTGAGCTTTTTAAAGGGGATTCTTGTCCCTACAATATGCCGTATATACTGTTCCAGAGTGTCACGGCATGCCAGCGAACCCTTGAATCTCAGACGGTTTCGCGCCATTTCCTGTTCTCTTGGATTCTGATCTTCCTCAAAGAATAGCGTCAACGGCTTATCCGGGCTCGTAATTCGCCAGCCTTTTGGCATGATGGGTTTGACCAGACGAGCAGCCCAATCTACAAAGGTAGACTGTTGGACGTCATCCACGCCGAGTTCTGGCAAAACCTCGGAGATATACGTCAAGAACATGCGGTTCGGTGCAAACACCATGAATTTTTTCGAAAGCATGGTGTCCTGGTAGTTATAGATCAAATAAGACAAACGGTGCAGGGCGATCGTCGTCTTTCCGCTACCGGCAACCCCCTGAACCACGATCGGCCTTTCTTTTTCAGCACGAATGATATCGTTTTGTTCCGATTGAATCGTAGCGACAATGTCCTTCAATCGACTGTCGTTCGTCTCATTCAAGTTCGCTGCAAGAAACTCGTCGATAAAACCCTCCTGCAAAAATTCGTCAGGATGTCCCATCTCCCGGTTGATCGTTTCTTTGACCGCTCCGTCATAGATCCCGGTTATTTTTCCATGCTCAATCGCAAAATTACGCTTCAGTCTCACTTCTCCACGAACAATCTCTCTACCCATTCGGTAAAAGGCATCCTTACTTTCACCGGAGTAATACAGACTGGCAATCGGTGCTCTCCAGTCCACCACGATGGAGTCAAATGTATCACTTCGCACAATGCCGCGCTTTCCTATGTAGACCGAGTCCAGTTCATAGACCTCATCCTTCAAGAAATCCACTCGACCAAAATAAGGCTTTTCTCGCCCCTGATCTTCCAAATAGCGCAGGTCCTTTGCTTTGGAGAAATTCACTACCTGCTTCACATAATCATCAGTAGCGTCCCGAATATCCTCGCGTAATTGAGCAATCTCATTATCGATGATGGAAACGGTCTCCTCTAGCTTCTTTTGCTCCTGATCATAATCACGATGCTGTATAGCCAACTGTCATCCTCCTCTCAAAGTTTGGTTGATGGACAGCTATACTGTCACTGAAAACTGTCGTGCCAGCCAAATCCCTGCACCGCACGCCAGTATACTCGCGACCACGCTGGTCAAACCATAGGTAATCCCTTTACTGTAGTGACCCTCCATCCAAAACGTGACAACCTCCAGTGAGAAAGTGGAAAACGTCGTAAACCCTCCCATCAAGCCAGTTGCGAACAAGAGGTACAATTCCGGAGAAAGCACTCCCCGTTCCTTTCCCCAGACCGCAAATACGCCTATACAAAATGATCCAACGATGTTTACGATCCAAGTTCCATACGGCCAACCGGGTTGATTGGCCACCAATGACAGTGCGTAACGCAACAACGAACCGACGGCACCGCCAACCGCTACTGCTAGCCACCCCATTGCTTCTCCTCCATTCGTGAAGAATCACAACCTTGCCCGATCCATTATTCATAGAAAAAGACACCCAAGCCTCATGCGTGGATGTCTGTTGAATATCGGTATCTGTTATCTTACTGTTTTGGACCGTTTTCTTCAAGGTCTTCTACGTAACGAATGGAATCCAAATTAGCTCGCAACGAAAGCTTAACAGCGTCGATATATTTTTGGCGAAGTGCTTTTTGCTCGCTTTTCTCTTCATCCGACAATCCCACTTCGCGAGATTTTTTGGAAAGCTCGTTAATACGTTTGATTTCTGCGTCAGTTACCACCGCTGGTTCCTCCCACTTTGCAGGTATGCCGCTCTATTATACCACACAGCCTATCCAGCGCAAATCTAAGAGCCGTCTAAGATTGAGGGATCGGAATCAGCAAGGTCTGGCCTGGATAGATCACGACATCTTCCAGTTCATTGATGACCTTGATCTCTTCTACTAATCGCTGCACATCCATGTTCGCTTCTTCCTGATATCGTACTGACAGCTTCCACAGGCTGTCCCCCTCACGTACTGTCACCTCTTGTACTATGAGAGAAGGAGCGCTCGCAACTACCGCTTCATTTTCTTTTCCTGCAGAGCCTTCTGCCACCGAAACAAACACCAGTTCGGTCAACAAGTAAAAAAAGAGAGAAAAAGTGATGAGAAAGAGAATAGCCTGTCCTCTCGTAACACCAAATCGCACTCGGCGTACTTCCTTTTTGGCAAATCGGTTATGTAAATGAGTAGCATGCATGATTAACCCTCCTGCAAACGTACGTTCTGTTTTCTTGATCTCATCATAAATGCGAACACTTGTTCATGTCAAGCGCATTTGACAAACTTTTTCTAGCAAATCGAGAAAAAAGTCGAACTTATGTTTGTCGAACGCAAGATCCCATGGTACAATATAGAAAACATGTTCGAGAAAACAGAGGTGTTTTCATGTCAAAACTATCCAATCGGCAACAAGCCATCATCGACTTCATTCGCAAGGAAGTTCGTGAAAAAGGGTATCCGCCGTCTGTCCGCGAAATTGGCGAAGCTGTCGGACTAGCCTCCAGCTCCACTGTACACGGCCATTTGGCACGACTGGAAAAAAAGGGCCTCATCCGTCGCGACCCTACCAAGCCAAGGGCGATTGAATTATTGTCCGAAGAGGATCGCTTTCAAGACGATTTTGAAGATTTTGTGGTTCGTGTTCCTGTCATCGGTAAAGTTACGGCTGGTCAGCCAATTACTGCGATCGAAGAGGTGGAAGAGTATTTTCCACTTCCAGAGAGCATCGTCACAGCGGACAAGGTCTATATGCTGCGAGTCTCTGGTAACAGTATGATTGAAGCGGGTATTCTGGACGGCGATTATGTGATTGTTCGCCAGCAAAGTGTTGCGAACAATGGCGATATCGTTGTTGCTATGACCGAAGAAGACGAAGCGACTGTAAAGCGATTCTTCAAAGAAAAAAATCACTTCCGCCTGCAACCGGAAAACTCGACGATGGAACCGATCATCCTGGACACTGTAACTATCTTGGGCAAAGTGATCGGTGTCTATCGATTGATGCATTAATTTCACATTAGAAAACTTGGCTACGGCCAAGCTTTTGGCGGAGCCTTAGTTGCACTTATACTATCTTCCGCTAATCTTTTTAGCGCTTTAGCGCACTTAAACTTTCCGATCGTACAAAAAAGACAGCCTCGGCTGTCTTTTTGCTTTCCTCCATTCGATTTGCATCCTCAGATCGCGAGGAAAAACCAGATGATCATTGCAATTTGAATGACCACTTTCACTACCGCACTGCTGAGAAATCCGATTAGGGATCCCACTCCTGCCTTTACTGCTCGCTCAATAGGCTGATTTTGCAAAAGCTCCACAACAACTACCAGTACAAACGGCAATATGATCATCCCAAATGGCGGAAAGATAAAGATCCCCAGAATGATCCCTACAACGGCAGCGAACGACGACCACTTCGATCCACCGTATCGTTTGACAAAATACATATTGGTCAAAAGATCCGCACCATACATCAGTATACTTAACACTACCATGCCCCACCAGAAGGATGCTGGCAATCCCTCTCCAGGTCCCGCCACAAAAAAGTGGTAAAGTAAAAATCCTCCCCACAACAGCACCGTATCAGGAAGCACAGGCAAGAATATTCCAGCGATGCTTAATAGGAAGAGAGCCACGATGATAACCCACAGCAGTATCTCCATGAATTGCACTCCTTTCTTCTAGTGGTATACGAACCAACCCTCTTCTTCGTTGCATGTTGTGCCTGCTTCTAGAAAAAGAACATCTATTTATTATGGAAGCCCTATGCGATAATACCACTTAGGATTCTGTGGTTTTCATGGGATAATGGTTCATTATTTCCTTTTACATCTGCAAAAATAGATTCAGAACATAAAACGAGAGTCGTTTTTTGGGGGAGATCAACATGTTTGAGCTTTCAACATTGGGAACATTCATCGCGTTCGTGATAGGCCTATTCTTAATCCCTGGCCCTGCTGTGCTGCTTACGATCACTCGTACCGTGCAGGGTGGACGTAGAGCTGGCATTCTGGCTGGACTGGGCATTGCCACAGGCGATTTGATCCATACGCTCTTTGCTGCATTGGGACTGTCCGCGATCCTGATGCACTCAGCACTTGCATTCAACATCGTCAAGTATGCCGGGGTCATTTACTTATGTTATCTGGGAATTCGCGCGATCATGGAGAAGCCGCAGGATGACAATCAGGAAGTCTCTGACTCCGGTACGAAGGATGTCACATCTTTTAAAGCCTACTGGCAGGCAATCGTAGCAGAGGTCCTTAATCCGAAAACAGCATTATTCTTTCTGGCCTTCATCCCACAGTTTGTTCATCCGGAGCGCGGAGCATCCTTTATCCAGTTCATGGTTTTAGGTCTGATCTTCGTCGGACTTAGTGTGCTGTATACATCCCTCATCGCATGCAGTATCCGCCCACTTGGCGTTTTGGTCAAAAAAATCAAATGGCTTGGCCCTTGGAAGAACAAAATTGTCGGCTTTATTTACATCAGTCTGGGCTTAAAGGTGGCGCTGGAGTCAAAGTGAGCTTGAAGTACAGAGGATAACCCTGATTTTTCGATACAGCAGCAAAAACCAGATTATCGATCGTGATAAGCTGGTTTTTTCAATTAATTATGGAAAAGGAAGAAATCCTATTCCATCTCACGCCCATGTAAAGGTGGGTTCTACTAAGTTGTCCTTTATACGGGATCGGTAATTGCTTGAATACACTCTGGCCCATCATTCTTGGGGCTGCCAACGCTAGCTGGCACTGCGTATGCTTTCATTTGTTCGGCTTCATATGGAACCATTAAGGACTGCAATAATTTCAAATCGTACATCTCGCGGTTTAACCAGATCTGCTCATCCTCTCGTCGCAAAATGACTGGCATCCGCTCATGAATCGTGGCAGCTACTGCATTCGGGCTTGTCGTAATAATGATACAGGTATGTACTTTCTCGCCATCCGGGCTTGTCCAGGTGTCGTAAAGACCAGCGAATGCGAACGGTTCACCGCTCTTCATCATGATTCGCATGGGCTGCTTGGATCGTCCTGTTTGTTTCCACTCATAAAAACCGTCTGCGGGAATGATACATCGCTTTCGCTCCAGCAAGCGTCGGAAAGCCGGCTTTTCATGCAAGGTTTCAGCGCGTGCATTAATCATTTTTCCACCAATCTTCTGATCCTGTGCCCAAGTCGGAATCAATCCCCAGCGGAGGTGCCCAATACGGCGCTTCCCTTTATCCTCGATTATAGCTGGTATGAGTTGTCCAGGTGCGATGTTGTATCGTGTCTGCCACACGAAGGGCATGTCATCCAGTTCAAAGCGTAGAACCAACTGATTCGGATCAGTCACAAGCGAAAAACGTCCACACATCCCCATCACCTCAACCATATCTTAACCGACTCCATATAGAAAATCACTTTTGTCTTGAATGAGCTCTCAATCGAGGCGGGTAAAACGTGCAAGTGAACATGACCTAAACAAGAATGACTCCTCCTCTTACACCTACAGAGAACAATTTGTCCCCCATTTCTCTGTAGAATTGTAGACCGTCCACTCTTCTAGTCAAAATACCAAAAATCGAAAATTGTGGGGATGCCCTTGTCCATCTCAGTACCGCCAGTTTTTCTCCGTTTTCGACGTTGAAAACGCAACAAATACTTCAGTACTTGTAAGAATCAACCGGGAACAAGCTCAGAGGCTCCTTCGCAATGGAGCACGGAGAATTCCCGTGATTAGGAGACCATTCTAATTGTCTCGGCTGGATTCTTTCAGCAACAGTAATAGAAACCCTGCGGAGAAGCTGCTGCAGGGTTATTGCTTTTACACATTGTGATAAAACCCTCTCTCCTTCGATCGCTGATATTTCCTCTGGCAAGGGTATCTTCCTCAAATAATGTCAATAGGTCGCTGCCAAATCAATTTCGCCGATGCCGGTGAATAGCGACAGCATCCTCGTTCGATTCACCGCCTATTTAACATCATTGAGGATGTTGTTTTGTAGCATGAGACAACATTATTGATTAAAGCGCGTCAAACAAATAACAACTTTTTCGAGGTGAATACCTTTGTGGATGAAGCTATCTGCTGTCGCTTTGAACATCCTCTTTGGAATCGCAGGAGTTTATGTTCTAATATTTGTCATAATGACCGGAGGTGCACTTGATGGTAGCCGATCTCCAAGTACTAGTCCCCTCGGGTATTTGGTTATCCTGATTTACTTATTCATTTGTTTGGGAAGCAATTTTCTATTTGCCCGAAAGTCATCTAGTATCTGGAGGTATTGCCTAACAAGTGTTGCAGTATGGCTCGTTTCATTTTTCTTTACCATTCTTTTATAGGGTCTACCTCACTATCACAATTGAGCTTGTGTCCCTACATCTGCTTACACTCATGATTACTTAGCGCATTACCGTCTTCGGGAAAAATCAACTAAAAGCAAAACCCGCCTAATTTTGAAGGCGGGTTTTTTTCTAATCCAAAACGTATTCGGCCAATACACTTTGTACTGCATAAATGTTCAGGTTTTTGTTAAACTGCTTCTGGATCGGCAATGCACTTCCTGAAACCCAAATTTTCAGTTCCGCATCCAAATCAAAATTCCCGGCTGTTTCAATGCTAAAATGATGGATACTTTTATATGGAATGGAGTGGTACTCGATCTTTCTTCCGGTAATCCCTTGCTTATCTACAAGTATTAATCGCTTGTTTGT
This sequence comes from Brevibacillus sp. AY1, assembly GCF_029870785.1. Classification (NCBI taxonomy): domain Bacteria; kingdom Bacillati; phylum Bacillota; class Bacilli; order Caryophanales; family Paenibacillaceae; genus Brevibacillus; species Brevibacillus sp. AY1. The sequence goes on along the minus strand of NZ_JAFLPN010000021.1, from coordinate 29,907 downwards.
GAAAATGAACATGTCACGGATTAATTTGTACGCTTTTTCAACATTCTCATTTTTCGTTAGGATTTTCGCGTACTCTTTTTGAACATCAGTTATGTTAACCTCAGAAGCGTTACCCATTAAACCGTCTAACAAACCCACAGTAATTCCCCCAATCGAATGTTTGATCATTCATATTCTCCAAATAGAACAATTCTCCTACTTTTTTGGTTGTTACTACTACTTTATGATCCGCACCGGCTTCCTTTGACCACTCAATCATAATAACGATTAGCTCTACAACCCTTTTGGTCATTCTGAATCACTCCCGTTTCCTCCGAGGACAAACTGGCGCTGTCAGCATCTGTTCAGATTTACCATTAATCGAACTTGTACAAACTTTTAACACCAAACCAAAAACCCCCTGCACCAACAGGCACAAGGGGTTCGAGGTATTAATACAGCGTCATGTACTGCGTGCGTTCCCATTCATGGACACGCGAGCGGAACATATCCCATTCGATTTCTTTTGCTTCGACGAAGTGGATCAGCGCGTGCTCACCCAGCGCTTCGCAAATAACGGAGTCTGCCTTGAGGCACTCGAGTGCTTCCTTCAAGCTAGCTGGCAGATTTGCAATGCCGTTTTCTTCACGCTCTTCTTCATTCATGACATAGATGTTGCGGTCAATGGCAGGAGGAGCTTGCAATTTGTTTTTAATGCCATCCAAACCTGCACGGAGCATGACTGCCAAAGCCAAGTAAGGGTTGGTAGCTGGGTCTGGACTGCGCACTTCAATACGAGTGCTCAAGCCGCGGGAAGCCGGAATCCGGATGAGCGGAGAACGGTTTTTCGCAGACCAAGCCACATAGCAAGGTGCTTCATATCCAGGAACGAGACGCTTGTAGGAGTTGACGAGCGGGTTGGTGATGGCAGTAAATCCGCGAGCATGCATCAGGATTCCAGCCAAGTACTGCTTCGCTGTTTCGCTCAATCCCATTTCGTCTTTCTCATCGTAGAATACATTTTCTTTGCCACGGAAGAGAGATTGGTTGGCGTGCATTCCGGAGCCCGCTACGCCGTACAGCGGTTTTGGCATAAATGTCGCATGCAGACCGTGCTTTTGAGCAATGGTTTTAACTACCAGCTTGAAGGTCAAAATTTGGTCAGCCGCTTGAAGGGCATTGGCATATTTAAAGTCGATCTCGTGTTGACCTGGAGCTACTTCATGGTGGGAAGCTTCTACTTCAAAGCCCATTTTTTCCAAGGTCAAAACGATATCGCGACGACAGTTTTCACCGGAGTCGAGTGGAGCAAAGTCAAAGTAACCGCCTTGGTCGTTCAGATCAAGGGTTGGTTCGCCTTTTTCATCCAGTTTGAACAGGAAGAATTCTGGTTCTGGACCTACGTTGAAAGCGGTAAAGCCCATATCCTCCGCTTCTTTCAGAGCGCGCTTCAGGATGTAGCGAGGATCCCCCTCGAACGGAGTTCCATCCGGCATGTAAATATCACAGATCAGACGCGCTACCTTGCCATGCTCGGTACCCCAAGGGAAGACAACCCAAGTATCCAGATCAGGAACCAGGTACATGTCAGATTCTTCGATACGAACAAAACCTTCAATGGACGAACCATCGAACATCATTTTGTTGTCCAATGCTTTTGGCAGCTGAGACAGTGGGATCTCTACGTTTTTAATCAATCCCATCAGGTCTGTAAACTGCAGGCGGATGTAACGTACATCCTCTTCTTGTGCTAGACGCATGATGTCTTCTTTTGTAAACTTGCTCACATTTCTCTCCTCCTGTCTCTATTTACAGCTTCTATCAGTGGAAAAAGCGTGAAAGCTCTCCACGTATCAATGCATTCTCGCCTGAGCGCGAAGCATTGCGATACATGATCTGTTGCTTCAACAACTGGTGCAGCTCCTTGTCGGACATCTCTTTCCGTTTTGTCTCGGACGTTGTTGTGATTTCTGTCTGTACCGGGGCGGGTTCATTCAACTGCAAGACCTGTTTGATTCCTGCGATGTTGAGTCCCTTCTCAATCAGTGCTTTAACCTCTAACAAACGGTCAACGTCATTAAAGGAAAAGAGGCGCTGTTTCCCTTCGGTGCGGGCAGGCTGGATAAGATCGTTTTGTTCGTAATAGCGAATTTGCCTCGCAGTAAGATCAGTCAACTTCATGACGATCCCAATGGGAAAGAGGGCCATATTCCGGCGAATGTCATCACTCATGACTTGTCCCTCCTCTATGGTATTTCTTATCACTCATTCTATGCAATCCATCAAATCCTGTCAATGGATGTTAGAAAATATTACGCAAACGCATTCATTAGCAAATCTGGAATTCAATTAAATGGTGCATGAACTAAAGAAAAAACAGCGACAGCCAACCAAATGTGGCCATCGCTATTGTCTTTACGTCTTATGCATGCGGAAGCTCAAGCAGCCCTTTTTCCAGCATGCCATTCAGAGCGGTTAGAATCCCTACTTTCACATGGGAGTAAGTCAATCCTCCCTGAACAAATCCGAGATATGGCGGTCGGATGGGGCCATCTGCCGAGAATTCGATACTGGCGCCCTGTATGAATGTACCCGCAGCCATAATGACGGGATCCGCGTAGCCAGGCATTTCACTTGGGTAAGGGGTCACATGCGCATCGACGGGTGCAGCTTTCTGAATCCCTTGGCAAAACGTAATCAAGCGTTCTGCCGTCCCGAATGCTACCGACTGGATCAAATCTGTACGAGGCTCGTGCCAGAGCGGATTGGTTTGAAAACCGAGCCGTTCCAACAGAGCTGAGGAAAAGACCGCTCCCTTCAAAGCCTCTCCCACGACGTGAGGAGCAAGGAAAAATCCTTGATACATCTCCAGCAAAGAGTACAGTGAAGCGCCCCCTTCTGCTCCGATCCCCGGTGCAGCCATGCGGTAGGAGGCTAGTTGAACCAGGTCCTGACGTCCGACGATGTACCCGCCTGTTTTCACGAGTCCGCCACCCGGATTTTTGATCAGCGATCCCGCCATGATGTCTGCACCAACCTGCAAGGGCTCGAGCAGTTCGGTAAATTCACCGTAGCAATTGTCTACGAAAACAATCAGCTTTGGATTGATTTCTTTCACGTAGCGGATCATTTCCTCGATCTTTTCGATGGTAAAGGAAGGTCGATCTGCATATCCACGTGAACGCTGTATCCCAATGACCTTGGTTTTTGGAGTAATCGCCTTTGCGACAGCGGAAAAATCAATGTGCCCGTCCTCTGTCAACGACACGTAGCTGTAGCCAATTCCGTAGTCCTTCAAAGACCCTTGCCCCTCACCACGCACACCGACGACTTCTTCCAGCGTATCGTACGGTTTACCTGTAATGTAGAGCAATTCATCTCCCGGACGCAGGATGCCAAACAGCGAAATAGCGATGGCATGGGTGCCGGAAATAATGTGATTTCGGACGAGTGCCGCCTCTCCCCCAAATACTTCCGCATAGATGGACTCCAATGTAGAGCGTCCGGAATCATCATATCCGTATCCGGTCGATGGAGCGAAATGGAATTCATTGACTCCATGTTTTTGAAAGGATCGCAGGACCTTCAATTGATTGCTGTCCACGACTTCTGCGATTTCTTTATGTCGACCTGCGATCATGGCTTCTACTTCTGCTACGAGGGGACGAAGCTGTTCCCCGTGAGAAAAATATTGAAACATGATAATCTTACCAACTCTCTTCTACAGTCTCTGGTGGATCCAGGAGGAACGGAGCAATGCGTCCGTAGATGGGATGATCCCGATTGACCCGGACCGTGATCCGATAGGACTCCTCTTCTTCCTGATACTCCTGCTCCATCTCCACACCTTCACGATGCAGCATAGATAAAATATCTCCACGACTTATCGGCACCTTGAGTGTAAATCGGTCGAAGGAAGACATGACAAAGTCCTCGATGCGATCCAGCAGCTTTTTCTGGTCCTCTTCACGTAAGGCGGATACGAGGATCGAAGCTTCTGCTGGCGGCAAATAAGTCCCTTCTGTCAGTAAGTCTGCTTTATTAAAGACGACTAGCTCCGGAATTTGCTCAGCTTTCAAATCCTTCAAGATCCGGTTCACAACCTCCATGTGAATACCCAGATCCGGGTGGCTGATGTCTACGACGTGCAGGATCAGATCGGCTTCCTTTACCCCTTCCAATGTGGAACGAAATGCCGCAACCAATGTCGTGGGCAGATCTTGAATAAAGCCTACTGTATCCGTCAGAAGGACTTCCATCCCGCTCGGCAGAGTAAGCTGGCGAGTTGTCGGATCCAAAGTAGCAAACAGCTTGTCTTCCTGGAGGGTTTCTGCAGCGGTCAGCTGATTGAGCAAGGTTGACTTCCCTGCGTTTGTATAGCCTACCAGTGCCACTTGGAAAACGTTGTTTTTCTTCCGACGCTCACGGTGCAGCTGCCGCGTGCGCACCGTATCTTCGAGCTGCTGCTTCAATTCGCTGATCCGCTTGCGAATATGGCGTCTGTCGCTTTCCAGCTTGGTTTCCCCGGGACCACGCGTACCGATCCCGCCGCCCAGACGAGAAAGCTGCTTCCCTTGCCCGGCGAGGCGGGGAAGCAGGTAGTTGTACTGTGCCAGCTCTACCTGAATCTTCCCTTCCCGCGATTGCGCCCGTCCTGCAAAAATGTCCAAGATCAGCTGCGTTCTGTCGATCACCTTGCAGTCAAATACCCGATCCAGATTGCGTGTCTGGCTGGGTGACAGTTCGTCGTTGAAAATGATGACATCCACATCCAACTCTTCTGCCCGTTGCGCGATTTCTTCAATTTTCCCGGTACCCAGGTACCAGGCGGAATCTACCCGCTCCCGGTTTTGGGTAATGACATCCAGTACCTCAACGCCAGCGGTATCCGCCAATTCATGGAGCTCCTCCATGGATAGCCGCATCCGCTCTGTGTCCCGATTATCTAATAGACAGCCAACCACTATCGCCGTCTCTTTTGTTTTGATCATATCGTTCACGGAATCCCGCCCTTTCTTCATCCTATCATACCACATTTTTCCCGAACCTCTACGTGGACGTGGACGACCAGACAAAATCCTCTGGCAGTAAAGTCATGATGTCCTCGCGCGTTAATTCCTGAACGGCAAGTAATCTCACCGCCTGCTTTCGTATTGCTTGCTCCAAGGCATTGCGTACATATCGTGCATTACTGAAGTTCGTTTCGAAAATATCGACACGCATCCGTGTTAAATGGTGTCTAAGCTTATCTTTGGCTCCAGATGACAACCGATATTCCTTTGCTTCCAGCAAACTGTCCGCAATCCTGAGCAATTCCTCTACACTGTAATCCGCGAACTTCAAGTGAATCGGAAAACGGGAAGGCATTCCGGGATTTAGTTCGAGAAAGGCTTCCATTTCATCTGTATACCCAGCAAGAATACAAATAAAGTCATTACTGTGATCTTCAAGGGCTTTCGTCAAGCAATCAATTGCCTCTTTACCGAAGTCCTTTTCGCCACCTCGCGCCAGTGAATAAGCCTCATCTATAAAAAGAATGCCGCCCAATGCTTTCTTTACCAACTCTCGTGTTTTCTGGGCCGTATGCCCAATAAATTCTCCGACTAGATCTGCTCGCTCTACCTCGATCAAATGGCCTTTACTCAAGATTCCCATTTCACGGAACATCCGGCCAAAAATTCGTGCAACAGTCGTTTTTCCAGTCCCCGGATTCCCTTTGAAGACCATATGGAATACCTGTTTTTCCAATTTTAAGTGGTGCTTTTCCCGTTCTTTATTCATTCTCAACAGAGCATGGATCTCGTACATCAGCTTTTTGGCTTCCTGCAAGCCGATCAGGCGTTCCAAATCCTCGAAGGCGGCAGCCACGTTTCCTGGCGCCGTAGTCCGAACCCGATCAGCCAACGTTTCTGGTTGCTTGACCCGCTCCGGTCGGTGAAATACCACCTGAATACGATGCGGTACCTTCTCATCCTGAGTTTCCGCTGAAGGTTGATAGCCGGTCGGTTTCACCTGTGATCACCTGCCTCATGGTCATACATTAGTATACTCATGAACAAGGTAAACCTGCCCTATTTTTTGATGTACCTTGCTGTTTAAAGCAAACAAGCAAGACAGCACTTCCCGACACCATTGCTGCTTGTGGTAAAATGGATAGGAATATTTAGGTAGCAAAGGAGCGAAATGTTACCATGCACTTCCAACCTAAAATCGATTCGTTCTTCGTCATCGTATTGTCGGTCATCATTGTGGTCATTTCTGCGGTTTTTCTGGTACCGCTCGGCCTCGACCTTTCAAGTGGCAGAATCTTTTCCACAGGGGAATGGACCATCATTCTATCGATTTATCTGGCTTCTGTTGGTTTTATGCTTTGGACTTTCTTTTGTATCAAGTACGCACTGTATGATGACCATCTTTACGTACAAGGAGGACCTTTCCGCAGCCACATCCGGTATTCCGACATCACCAGGGTTGCTTCCAGCCTGGATATGTACACGGGGTATAAACTCCTGACATCAAAGAGAGGAATCGAAATCCACTATCGGACAGCTTTTTTCGGCAGTGTCAAAATCTCACCCAAAGAAATCGACTTGTTTCTGGTGGAACTAAAAAAGCGTTGTCCAAATGCCATTTTCCAGATCGATCAAAAGACCTTCTAGTCTAGTGGCTTCATCACTGCAATCACTTGTTTGCCGCTCACCTGAATTCCTTTGTCCTGTTTTCCGCAATGCTTCAAATCGCGCACCAGCACTTCAATCAATTGCTTGGCTTCCTGGCTCTCCCTTTTCTCCAGCTTTACAATAAATTGCACGGCATCCCCGGCAGACAAAATCCGCTCCGCCTGCCTTTTCTTTGTATCGTAGTCATGCTCCTCGATATATGCACTCAGGCGGATCTCCTTTACTTTTGCCCCTTTTTCCAGCTTCTTGGTCATCGCCTTGTCTTTGATGGATTGTTCCTTCAGTACAGTGTGGCTTACCAACTGGCAAGGAGGCGGACTTGTTGAAAGAGACAGGCATACCAAATCTACACCCAGTTCCTTTGCTAAACGAAGAGCCTCTTTGGTCTCCACGATACCTAGATCTTCCCCATGTACACCGGTCAACAGCACTTCAAAAGCTTTAATTTTTTCATTTTTTATCATCGTTTTGTTCTCCTATATGCAAGTTGAAAAGGCATTTATCCATTTTATCCAATATACAAGGTATCTTCTACTGAAGCATCTAAAACCTGATGTTTTGTCATGCAGTCTGAGTATTGACACGCTTGCACGCTTCCATTATAGTTGCGATTAATTAGCATGCTAACTATCTGGAGGTAAATCCGTGGAAGATTATGATCATTCCCAAGCTTTGATGGTTTTGATGCGGCGCGTTTTAAAGCAGCATCGTCGTAACGTTGATACGCTCATTCAGCAATACGATGTTTTTCCAGGGCAGCCACCGATTTTACTGAGATTGGCCAAGACGGATGGACTTATACAGAAAGATTTAGCGGAGCATATCCTGATCAAACCTGCCAGCCTTACCACGATGCTTACCCGCATGGAAAAATCCGGAATGGTGACACGGCAGACTGATTCCCAAGACCAACGGATTTCACGCGTTTTTCTGACCGAGAAAGGACATCGAGCAGCACTTGCTGTCAAGGAAGTCATGCGGGATTTAGAAAAGAAGTGTTTTGAGAATTTTAGTGATGAGGAAAAAGAACTGTTTAAAAGCATGCTTCTGAAAATCCAAATCGAAATGGAGGATTACAATCGGGAATCCCTCTCCACTGAAATCGAGAATGAAAGGTATGACATTCTTCATGAATCTGACAACAAAGGAACTTGAATATGACCCACAGCCATTGAACCCAAAAAGACGACTATGGATGGCCTCCGTCCTGGGTTCACTGGTTGCTTTTGGCCCGCTTTCGCTCGATATGTATTTGCCTGCTTTGCCCCTGCTGTCCGAAGATATGCAGACCAGCACCTCGATGGTTCAGCTTAGCCTGACCGCTTGCCTGGTAGGCCTTTCTGTGGGACAGCTTTTTGCAGGACCGATCAGTGACGTTCGGGGAAGAAGAATTCCACTGTTGATCGGACTTCTGATTTACGCCGTATCGTCTATGTTATGTGCTGTGGCGCCTTCCATCTGGACGTTTGTATTGCTTCGGTTCGTTCAAGGACTGGCCGGTGCAGCCGGAATCGTCATTGCCCGAGCAATGGTAAGGGATATGTACGATGGTTCTGAGATGACCAAGTTTTTTGCCCTTTTAATGCTGGTAAATGGTGTAGCCCCAATCGCAGCACCTATTTTCGGAAGTCAGCTGCTTCATTTTACCACCTGGGAGGGTGTCTTCGTTGTTCTATGCTTGATCGGAGTCATGATGTTTTTCGTGGTTATGTTCGGTCTACCTGAGACTTTGCCTCTTGAGCGTCGTTCCAAAGCTGGGATTACCCATACGCTCAGCACGTTTGGCAGGTTGATCAAGGATCGCACTTTCATGGGCTACGCCATGGCTCAAGGATTGATTACAGCAGCCATGTTTGCTTATATTGCCGGATCTCCATTCGTTTTGCAAGATATTTTCGGCGTTTCACCGATTTGCGCTGTGCTCACGTATTTGTTATTGATTCGCACGCGAAGATCCTTATAGCTGAGAGGAAGACAAGGACGTTTCTAACGGAACGATCCCTTGTCTTCTTTTTTCTTTTAAACGATCTTCGTGGTGTTCGCGCCAGCTTTACCAAAAAAAGAACCCGGATTTTCATCCGGGCTTGGGGTCGTACTGCTTTACTGCTGGTTGTTTTCCTGAGACATCAGGGAAACGGGGCGTTGAGGGGTGAACGTAGAAATCGCATGCTTGTAAACGAGCTGTTGCTTGCCTTCGCTATCAATCACAATCGTGAAATTGTCGAATGCCTTAATATACCCGCGCAATTGAAATCCGTTCACCAGGTAAATGGTGACCGCGATGTTTTCTTTCCGCAAATGATTCAAAAACGTATCTTGAATATTGATCGTCTGTTTCATGTACACTACCCCCTAAAAGGACTTGTATGTTATATATTCGGCAATTGTTGAAACTTTCCTGCCAATATCTGCTTGATAGTTTGCTCGACGTGAGGCTTGTTTGCAGGATCCGTCATGTCAAACCATTCTATCTCCGTCATCCGTCTAAACCAAGAAAGCTGACGTTTTGCAAAATGGCGTGTTCGTTGCTTAATATCATTAATCGCTTTATCAAGCGTGATCTCGCCGTACAAATAAGGAACGAGCTCCTTGTAGCCCAGTCCTTGCATGGCAACGAGCGAAGGATCATACCCTTGATTCAGCAAGCCACGGACTTCTTCAATCAATCCCGCCTCGACCATTAGATCGACACGCTGATTGATTCGTTGATACAGCTTCTCGCGGTCCATCGTCAAACCAATCATGAGCAGATCATAGGGCGACTGCTTGGCACGCAGCTGAAAGTCAGACATTTTGTAGCCGCTGCTCTCATAAATCTCGATAGCTCTAATAACACGCTTTACGTCATTGGCATGAAGACGTTCCGCAGTAATGGGATCGATAGCAGCCAATCGTGCGTGTAGAGCTTCTACCCCTTCCGTATCTGCCAGGCGCTGCAGACGATCTCGCAGCTCAGGATCATGCGATGTTTGAGAGAATTGAAAACGATGCGTTACCGACTCTATGTAGAGGCCTGTTCCACCGACGATAAATGGAATGCGATTGCGCTGGTTGATCTCTGTAATGAGCCGCGTGGCACTTTCCTGAAATTGAGCCACAGAGTATTCGTCATCCGGATTGATGACATCGATCAGATGATGAGGAACACGGGCAAGCTCGGCTGCTGATGCTTTGGCCGTTCCAATATCCATCCCTCGGTACACCTGCATGGAGTCTCCAGAAATAATCTCTCCATCAAACTGTTCGGCCAACTCCAGACTAAGCTCTGTCTTGCCTACGGCTGTAGGGCCTATAATGACGACAAGCTTTTCTCTCTGCTCCAAGGTCACTCCCCTCCATCTATCTCTTTGTAGCTGAACACGACGTGCTGACCACGTACGCGTACGGGAGTAAAGCCGAACCGTTCATGCAATCTGCTCGTTTTTCCCTCTTTGATCACGACGCGTTTGCTGGCGACACGCATCGCTTCTCGTACCGCATCCTCGTGCAACGAGTTCGGGTTGGCAAGCTCACGTATTCCTGCAATGCCTGTAGAGCTTTGTACGGTCACTTCAAACATCGGATCAAAATAGACGACATCGAAAGCGTGATCCGGCAGTTCCCTCAGAACATCCAGATGGTTGGCACAACGTACTTCGACTCGCCGCATGGCTTCACACAGCTCAGTCGCATCTGATGTCCAATGACGCAAACCATCTTCGACCAGGATCGCAATGAGACGCTCTGACTCTATGCCGACGACTCGTCCATTGACGCCAGCAGCATGGGAAAAAACGATCGCGTCAGCTCCCAAACCCATAGTAGCATCCAATATACGATACCCTGGTTGAATTTGGCAAGCGACAAGCATAGTATCAGTATCACCGCGCATCAGTCGCTTTATACGAAATGCGGCTGTATTCGGATGAAAAAAGAACGGTTTTTTTCCCGGCACTTCCAGTCTTGCTCCCAGCGCAGACACCACCAGAACTTCTTCTTCCTGATGTCTTCTACGCATCGCCTGCAAGGACATTTCTCCCCGCTCTACCACACGCAAACCAAAGCGCTCGGCCAATTCCGAGGCATGATCCAGCGTTTCCCTACCGGGCTCAAGTCCGGTGGTGATGATCATCGATGCTTTCCACTCCTCCATGTACGTCTGGGACGGACACTTCAAATTCTAGTATACATGATTGTCCACTGAATCGTTACATCACTCTCTTAAACATTTTCTCCAAATCGTAAGCAGAGAAATGAATAATAATGGGCCTTCCATGTGGACAGGTAAAAGGACTTGAGGTCAAACGCAGCTGATTCAGCAAACTCTCCATTTCAGCGTTGGTCAGGAAGCGGTTTGCCTTGATAGAAGCTTTGCAAGACATCATGATCGCTGCCTTCTCCCGCATTTGGCGAACGTCTGCTTGTACACTTTCACCTGCTTCCAGGACGAATTGCATCAATTCCTCAATCACTTCCAGCTCTGCGCCTTCAGGGAACCAGTGTGGGTGCGCCCGAATGATAAATGTGCGACTCCCAAAAGACTCAATCTCCAATCCAAAGGACTGAAGCAGCGGAAGCCGCTTCTCCAGACGTGCAGCCTCAGCTGCTGTACACTCCACCGTATGAGGAAAAAGCATCAGTTGGCTCGCAATGCTGTCTTGCCGGAGCTTTTCCATGAAATACTCATAAAAAATTCGTTCCTGAGCAGCATGCTGGTCAATCAAATACATCCCCGTGTCATTCTGGGCAACGATGTAGGTACCGTGTACCTGCCCGACCGGATAGAGAACAGGAACGGCGGACTCCTCACTCGTAGGAGATTCGTTTACCGGTTGTTCGACATTATCTTGCTCTTGCAAGGTAACTCGCTCTGCCAGATCGCTCTCGACAGGTTCCCGTTCTTCACGGACCGGCTCTGACTCCATTTGAACATTGAAGACATCCAGATCGGACTCCACATTACTTGTGGGTCTATCGTTTATACGTTGATCGATGGCTGGAGGTTCCGCATAGCGGATCTTTGCTTCCTTTACAGCTGGTTCAATGGCTTCCTTCACACTTACCACGGGAGATTCAGCAACACGCTCTTGTGAATGGCTGACAGAACGAACAGGAATCTGCAAATCAAACTGCGGCTGCTCCACCTGTAAAACGACCTTAGCCTTGGGTTGTGTCGTCATCGGACGAACGATTCCCAAGCCTTGGCGCAGGGTTTCCTTGACGGATTGCTCGATCGCCTGGCATAGCTCATCTTCTTTGCTGAATCTCGCTTCCAGCTTGGCTGGATGAACATTGACATCCACCAATGTCGGGTCCATCTCAATCTGAATAGCGACGATCGGATATCTTCCAATCGGCAACAGGGTATGATATCCGCGCATGATGGCATTGTTCAAGGCGTAGCTACGAATGTATCGCCCATTTACGAGAGTTGAAAGGTAAGAGCGATTGGCACGAGTCACTTCGGTCTTGGATATCAAGCCGCTCCAGCGAAAATCGAGCGTTTCTCCGGAGATGGGCAATAGGAGCTTGGCCATTTGTACCCCGTAGATAGCAGCCATGACATGCAGAAGCTTTCCGTCACCTGAGGTTTGCAGCAAGTTTTTTTGATTATGCGTCAAGATGAAGGAGATATCAGGATGAGTCAGCGCCAGTCTGTTCACATAATCAGATATATGACTAATCTCCGTTGCGATCGATTTCATGTACTTCAGGCGGGCTGGTGTATTGTAAAACAAGCTGCGGACACATACTTCGGTTCCTTTTACAGTAGCAACATCCCGCTCTTCTACGATTTGACCGCCTTCGATCCCGAGGCGTGTGCCTACTTGGCTGCTGGATGGACTGCTGGTCAGCTCGACTCGAGAAACCGCTGCGATACTTGGCAGTGCCTCTCCGCGAAAGCCAAGGGTGCGGATACGGAACAGATCACGGGTGGAACCGATTTTACTTGTGGCGTGGCGCTCAAAAGCGAGTCGGCAGTCTTCCCTGTCCATGCCTTGCCCGTCATCCACGATCCGAATCAGCTCCAAGCCTCCTTCTTCAACATGGACTTCAACCTTCGATGCACCTGCATCAATGGCATTTTCCACCAGCTCTTTCACTACAGAAGCAGGTCGTTCAACTACTTCTCCCGCAGCAATCATATTCGCAAGATGCTCGTCTAGTAGCTTGATTTTTCCCACGGCGGTTTCTCACCTCCTGCTTGCTTCATCCCTGTTTCAATCGCTTTTTCCACTCGAACAGCTTCATCATGGCATCCATTGGGGTCGTCTGATTCAGATCCAAATCCCGAAGCTCCTCTATGATAGCCAATTCTTCAGGATGGGCTGGTGGTGACGGTTCTTCGCTCACAGCAGCGACTGGGGCTGTCCACAACGCCTCGAAGGACATCTGCATATCCGTGCTTGTAGCAGATGAGCCCGCTTCCAACCCCGTTAATATGCTTCTTGCCCTTTCAATGACCCAATGAGGCATTTGCGCAAGCTCAGCCACGTGAATACCATAGCTCTTATCCGCTCTTCCCTCTTCGATTCTGTGCAGAAACAATAGCTTCCCATCCCGTTCTTCACAACGGGCATTTACATTTACTACCCCATGCATGGTATCAGCCAAGCCTGTCAATTCGTGATAATGTGTGGAGAAAAGCGTTTTTGCTCCGATTTTTTCCCCGATGTATTCAATAACAGCCTGAGCCAAAGCCATCCCGTCATACGTAGACGTTCCTCTGCCTATTTCGTCGAGCAAAATCAGGCTTTGGGAGGTCGCCTTTTGCAGCGCATGCTTCGTCTCGAGCATTTCCACCATGAAGGTACTGTGTCCGCCAACCAGATCATCGGCAGCTCCAATGCGGGTAAAGATCTGATCGACCAGCGTCAGTGATGCTTGCTTCGCCGGTACAAAACAACCGATCTGTGCCATGACCGTAATCAGCGCAATCTGCCGCATATACGTACTTTTCCCTGCCATGTTCGGGCCGGTAATCAAGAGAATCTGCCGCTTGTCCTGGTCCATGGCAACGTCATTGGCCACGTACTTTTCCTGCTCTAGAACCGCCTCTACAACGGGATGACGACCATCCTGGATCACGTACTCGCCACTTTCCGAAAACTGCGGTCGTACATAACCGCGTTCGTCACTGACGGTCGCAAATGCCTGAAGAACATCGACGGTCGAGATCCGTTCTGCAAGCTCCTGAATACGCGGGATCTGTTTCGCCATCTCGTTTCGTACCGCAGTAAACAACTGGTACTCCAGTTCGATCATTTTGTCTTCCGCTTCCAGAATCAAGGCTTCCTGCTCTTTCAATTCTGGAGTGATGTAGCGCTCCGCATTGGTAAGGGTCTGCTTTCTCTCAAAGCGTCCCGCAGGAACGTTTGGGATATTTGCCTTCGAGACCTCGATGTAATAGCCAAATACCTTATTGAAACCAACCTTTAGGGAACGTATTCCGGTTGCTTCCCGTTCCCGCTGCTCCAGCTGGGCAATCCAGGTCTTGCCTTCCCGACTCGCTGTATGCAGCTTGTCCAGATAAGCATCGTAGCCGGTACGGATGATTCCTCCTTCGCGAATCGAGAGAGGAGGATCGTCCACCAGCGCTTCACGCAGAAAATCAACCAGATCTGTGCAAGCATCCATTTCATTTGCCATCTGCAGCAAAACGGATGAGTCTGTTTGAAGCAACAGCTGTTTTAATTCAGGGACGGCTTCGAGCGACAGGCGCAATTGCACCAGATCGCGAGCATTGGCATTACCATACGCGATGCGGCCTGCCAAACGTTCCAGGTCATACACCCGATCCAGACAAGTACGCACATCAGAGCGCAGCAGCATATCCCCTTTGAGTGCCTCAACAGCCTCCAGACGCGAAGTCAGCTCTTGCCGATTGCGTAGTGGACGCTCGATCCATCTGCGAAGCAGCCTGCCGCCCATTGCGGTTTCCGAGCGATCCAATAACCATAGGAGCGAGCCCTTTTTGGTCTTATCGCGTATCGTCTCGATCAACTCGAGATTTCGGCGAGAAAAGCCATCCATCTGCAGATATTGTCTCGCATCATAGCGCTTGATCTGTCTCATGTGGGCAAGACTTCGTTTTTGTGTCGTTCCTATGTAGTACAAAAGAACATTTACAGCCGTCCGCATAGCCATATCCAGGTCTTTCGCCTGACTCTGGTATTGCTCGTCGACTGCGAATTCATGCAGCTGGCCGCTCGCGATCGCTGCACTTGGGATGGAGGTTTTGGGAAGGGTATCAAAGCCGTAAAAGACCAGCTCTTTTGGTCTGTACTGCAGCGCTTCATCCAGCACCAGCTGCCCTGTACCGGTCAAGGAGGTGACGTACATTTCACCCGTACTCATGTCACAGGCAGCTATCCCGCTGCGGCCATCCACCTCTGCGATCGCGGCCATGTAATTGTTTTCCTTATCCGTCAGCCATTTGCCTTCCATCATCGTTCCTGGCGTAATTACGCGCGTCACTTCACGACGGACGACACCCTTTGCTTCCTTCGGGTCCTCGACTTGCTCACAGACTGCTACCTTGTAGCCTTTTTTCAGCAATTCCGCGATGTAGCCGTCCGCCGCATGGTGAGGAACCCCGCACATCGGAATACGCTCATCCGTGCCGCCTTCCCGACCAGTCAAGGTAATCTCCAGCTCCCGCGACGCAAGCATGGCATCTTCAAAAAAGAGTTCGTAAAAATCTCCCAAACGGAAAAATAAGAAAGTATCCGGATAATCTTTCTTGATCGCCAGATACTGTTGAATCATCGGGGTATATTGAGCCATTGTTTTCTTCTCCTACCTGTAAATCTCGTATGCTATTATAGCATGTTTTGCATCGAATGTTGAACGGCACTCGCACTCATCCTAGCAGATTCCATGCCTTGCGCAAATTATCTTGAGCGGGCCACGTTTGGCCGGAGAGCAGGATCGTAAAATACCGATCCAAATGAAACTGGGAAAGTTGATACCCGGGCATTTGGCGCAATTCTCTCCAAATGGTTTCCACATAAGGTTTCAGTACCAATTTTTCGCCACGGTAGTAGGCTTTTATCAAAGCTGGCTGAAGATGAGGTGCAGCTTGAAGAAGAGAATGGTTGTTGGCGATCAGTCGCGAGAGATGCAGGACACCTCGTGTCACAGTTGGATGCACCAGCCAGCTCGGCATCGTCCTATATTCAAACCCGTATGTTTTTTCGCGAACATCGCCTAAAAATCCGTAGCGTTCCCTGCGCTGCTGGCAGCTCTGATCCTCAATCAAGACAAGAGGCAGCGCAAGGTAGGCATCCAGCTTTCGACGCAATGAAAACGTAGGCGTGATTCCACTGAAATGAATATGTCCACCAATGGGGTAACCTGGAAACGGCATGCCTCCAGCCAGCCACTCGAGCTGCGGGTTATTCATCTTCTGGTTTGCCAGCTTCAAAGCATCCCAGATATGCGCAAACAATTCTTCCGGATCCTCTACGGGCTCCGGTCGCAGCTCGGCTACAGGATGCTGATGCATCGCCAATTCTTCCCGATAACGCGTCGTATCGCAGCCGACAATACCTGCAATCTTCAGGTAGTCAGAGGCAAGCGCCATGCTTCCGTCTTCTTTTCGCAACGCGAATTCCGGATCAGCACCCAGCTTCAAAAGTCTTTGCGGGTGCATGCTCTGTCTTTTTTCCCACCATTCGCTTGCAAGCTGCATATACTGATCAGCTAGCTCAACCGGCCAGTCTGGAATCACTTGTACCACCTTGGCTCGATGTGCAGAAACGGCATAGATCAGCACTTGACCAGCGTCAATACCCGATGCATACAAGCTTCTTGCGGCTAGTGTTTTCACCAGATTTACTTCCGGGTCTTGGCTCGGCAAGCTTACAGACTCATAGGAAGGTAAGTCCCACGATTGCAGCAGCCACTGCTCCTGCTCTGCCATCCGTGACATGTGCAGGATTTGATCTTGATACAAGCTCACCAGGTAAGTCCGCCAGCCGGGTTGCGGTCTTTTCTTCGCAGTCACCGGAAGTCGACTGAGCCGCAGAAGCCATCTGCCCGCTTCAGGTCGTTTTAAAAATTCTACGGCTTCCTTCGCATTTGACGTCATTTGTTGTCCGCTTATTCCCCCGAATGTGTGAGCGGTATTTCCCTGTGCGCGCAAGATCATGTCCACCACACTCCTTAACATTTCTGCTATAGCTTATGATAGCGCCCAAAAATGTGTGGCAGGAAAAAACTTCTTCCTCTTTTGCCCAATGAGAACGTTGGTGAATGAGTGTTTGAAAAAAGAAAAAAAGAGGAGATAGGCTTCTCCTCTTTAGTCCAGTTCGTCGAGCAATGTAGACGAATCGAAGTCATCAAATTCGTCGCTGTTCTCTTCAAAATCACCCAACAGATGGAAATCTTTATCGTCGCAACTATTGCAGACTACTACGCAGACTTTTGTTTCGCCAATCACTTCTACAGCAAATTCACTTTCGACTCTGACTGTGATTGTGCCTCCGCCACTCAACTCGGCTTTTACGCACTTCGGCTGTTCGACTGCTCGAGCGACGATTTCCAGATCGCCTCGGCAGTTCCTGTCAAAGAACGTTAGCGGAACGAGTACGGAGAACTTGACAGTTTCCCGCTTGACTTCAGTCTGCGTGTTATTTGCAAACGAGAACCACAGGTTGACGTCATACGTTCCAGATACTTCAACCGCGTCTCCGACTTTCTCAGCCTGGAAATTGGTGTTGATAATCCAGCATCCCAGGATCGTCGAAGGAGTTTGCGACGGTATGATGGTGTGGGTGGTCGAAGAAAATTTATGGCCTTTACCGCAAACAGCTTTCGCGATGAGTTCTCGGCACTGTAGATCTTTGTCTGAACCCGACATTTCGTTACCTCCTCCATACAACGTTTCTGTACATTTGTATGCAGGGCATTCGACTAGGGTGCAAACACCCACCTTCATTTTGGTGAGAAGTTGATCGAAGGCTTCATGTAAAGCTGTCGCGGTACTTTATTGTTCTCTATGAGCAGCAGCTGTCTCCATGCTTCTTTTCAGGTCCTCCGCCGGTTTCCCCAGTCAACGGGTTTCCGCCGGTATCCAGAATGATACGCTCCGAAACGGTATTGGTGATGACATTGGTCACCATTTGCAGCAGATCGTTTACGTCAACCTGAGATTGCTTGAATTCGGTGACGAGTGGAATGGCGTCCAGTTCTTCCTGAAGCTGGTTGAACTCCCCCTCCAGCTTTGCCACAAGATCTGGTTTGTTGATGGATTCAAACATGACCATTTGCTTCTGCTTTTGCTTCAACTGATCGATCAGCTCTTGTACGCGGTCATGATGCTTGATCTGAAGCTCCGCACGTTTGAAAAAATCCACTTCGTTCGTTTGGGAAATCATTTGAGCAAGCTCACGTGCTTTATCTAAAATTTCTTTTTGTGTGTAGAGATTTGTTTGTTCCATTTGCTTACACCTCGACTGTAGTTGCGAGTTCTCCGTGGAGTGTCCACGTTTTCGCATCTGTAATATTTACATGTACATACTGACCAATCAGGGAAGAATCTCCTTTAAAATGAACCAGCTTGTTGGTACGAGTGCGTCCAGCCAATACTTCATCATTGGTTCTCGATACACCCTCGACCAGCACTTCGAGCACTTTGCCTTCCAGCTTTTTATTCTGCTCCAGACCGATGCGGCCCAAAACCTCGTTCAGGCGATGCAGACGCGCTTTTTTGACCTCCATCGGTACATTGTCTTCCATAACAGCAGCAGGCGTACCTTCACGCGGAGAATAGATGAACGTGTAGGCGAAATCATAACGGACCTCTTCCACCAGTGAGATGGTTTCTTCAAACTGCTCATCGGTTTCCCCTGGGAAGCCTACGATAATGTCCGAGGACAAGGAGACGTCCGGGATAGCCGCTTTAATTTTACGCACCAATTCCAAATAATGTTCACGTGTATATTTGCGCGCCATCCGCTTCAAGATTTCGCTTGACCCGGATTGTACGGGAAGATGGATCTGTTCGACCAGATTTCCGCCATGACTCAGGACCTCGATCAAGTGGTCATCGAAATCACGTGGATGGCTGGTGGTGAAACGAATGCGTGGAATATCGATTTTTCGAATTTCATCGAGCAAATCGCCAAAGCCATACGTCATGTCATCGAAATCTTTTCCGTAGGCGTTCACATTTTGACCGAGCAGCATGATCTCTTTAAAGCCCTGACGAGCCAGGTCACGCACTTCTGCGATGACGTCCTCAGGCCTGCGGCTCCGTTCCTTCCCACGTGTATAGGGAACGATACAGTACGTACAGAATTTGTCGCAGCCGTACATGATATTGACCCAGGCCTTGGTGTTTCCTTCTCGCAGCTTTGGCATGTTCTCGACGATGTCGCCTTCCTTGGACCACACCTCGATGACCATTTCCTTGCTGAACATCGCATCGCGCAAAAGCTCTGGAAGCCGGTGAATATTATGCGTACCAAAAATCAGGTCAACCTGCTGATAGCTTTTTAAAATTTTGTTGACGACCTTTTCCTCTTGGGACATACATCCGCAGACACCCAGAATCAGATTGGGGTTGTTGTGCTTGAGCCGCTTCATGTGGCCCAATTCACCAAACACCTTGTCTTCGGCATTTTCCCGAATCGCACAGGTATTGAACAAAATGACATCCGCTTGCTCGATCTCTTCGGAGGAGGTATACCCCATTTGCTCCAAAATGCCGGAGATCGTTTCTGAGTCATGTTCATTCATCTGGCAGCCATAGGTCCGCACATGGTAGCGCTTCCCTTTGCCGATCTGCTTCATATCGTCATCAATCGTAAAATCGTAGTGGACCTTGATTTCCTCTTTACCGCGCTGCTTCGCGTCTTTCAGTGAAGGAGCTTGAAAGTACTTGGCGAAATCAGCCGCCGTCTTGGGAGACTTGCCGGATTTTAAGTCCACAGTCGCCTCTTTCGTTTCTTTCATGATGTATCACCTCAACTGGAATAGTTATCTGACTAGTAGCCAATATAGAATTATACCATTCCAGGTGAAGCAAAAGCGAATGTGTTTAAGGCAAAATATGTACAAAACGGTCAGGACCGTCTTGTTTGACCACAAGCGAATATTTCTGAGTATCGAATAGCGACGAGCGCTGTCTTATAGAAAAAAGAGCACTTTCCAAGCGCTCTCGCCATTTTTTGTATGCGGTTAGTAAAATGAAAAACTGATAACGGTACTAAACACCACATGCAGCTCCGTGTTTTCATCAATCCTGACAGTAACAAGTCCGCTCTCCACACCAGTCAAGGTCCCTTCAATTTCTCCTTGTACGGTCTGCAGACTAATCATTGACCCTATTCCCGCGGTAAGCTTTAAAAATAATGGGGTACCCGGAAAAGGGAGGTGCTGAACAGGTGAAATATACGCCACAGTAAATCCCCTCTTCCTTCTGAATTCTAGGGCAATTCTTCAATATAGAGAATATTGGCAAATGGTACGCGGAAGGGAGCCATGTACAAGTAATCATTTCCCACTCTATCCAGGGTACCAGTGATTACATATCCGCCAACTCCTACATTCAATGTGGTTCCCAACTGAAGATTTTGAATCAAGTCTCCTGACAAGGTTGTAGTAGCCAATTATCTTCCCCCCTTCCGCCGTGTTAGACCGTTTCAATATTCGTTATGTGTTCGTAAGGAATAGACATGGTCGAACCAGCCAATGTCGTCAATGTCACCAGAGTGGCTCCGACGCTCGTGACCTTAGCTGCTGCTCCTGTTTGCTGGCCTGATGTCATGATGACAATCGTCGTGTTGGATGCCTGGTAAGAGGTAAGCAGATCGCGAATCTCCGTATAATCCACGCCCGAACTCCCTCCTCCGCCAGTCAAATACAAGCCAATGTCATCCACAAGCACCGCTGAGCTTGCTTGTTGCGGCGCTTTTAGAATACAAAGCAATGCATACGCTGCATTCGGCGGCGATTCGGTGGTGCTTTCCACAATCGTTTTCCATGCTCCTGTTTCACTTTGCTGATTTCGAATGCGCATACTGTTGGCAAATCCAACGGAAGCCGTTTGATAAAAATGGTCCAAATAGAGAAGAAACATAGACATTAAAGGAGCCCCTGAGATTTGAGACTTTGCGATTGACATTGAAAACAGATAGGATACATGAGGCTCCACGGGTACTATTTGCTGGATGGAAGCCTTTATCATGCCACCTGCAAGTTCAGCACAAAAATAGCCGGTCTGTAGATGCATGGAATGGATAGAAGCGTTCATCCCCTGCCAGGGCCATAGGGAACCTGTTTCAAATCCGCCGTTATTAATCAGATTCATCGTCTCCTGGTCCCACCTCCCCTGTTAACCCCTTTTTATAGCACGTTTATCATAGGATATGACCAAAAGTTCCAGCTCGTCTGTACGTTTGGTAATAGTTATGTCTCCAATTTCCAATCCTTCGTACCGAATTTCTTTAGGGTCTCTTCTCCTCCTTTTTTCCCTTGTCACTTCCAACTTTTTTCTTAATTTCACCAAAATAGGTCCCGTTCCTTGCAACATAAACTTGTCCCGCGGCGTCTGAATAACTGCCAGGCGAAAATATTAGAAAATTTTTTGAGGAGGTCACCATGAAACGAGCGATAAGCTTTTTATTGGCTGTTATGATGGTCTTCACGATTGTTCCCTTCGTGAGTGCTGCGACTCCTTCCTTCTCCGATGTCCCACGTAACCACTGGGCATACAAAGCAATCACGGAGATGGCGGAAAAAGGGATCATTGTGGGATACAATGACAAAAAGTTTCGACCCAACAACCTAGTCACTCGCGCCGAATTTGCCAAAATTATGATTGCAGCAGCAGATGTCGACATCGACAAACGCAACATCACGCAGACATTCCAGGACGTCCCTAGGTCTCACTGGTCGTTCTACTACGTGGAATACGCGAAGCCTTACCTGACCGGCTACAAATCCGGAAACCGCTATACGTATAAGCCTGACCAGCCAGCTGTTCGCGAAGACATTGCAGTAGCCATGGTTCGTCTCCTGGGCTATGACAAAAAAGAAAAAGCGGATTTGAACGTATTGAAAAAGTACCGCGACGATGACAAGATTTCAACGAATCTGCGCTCTTACATTGCCATTGCCATCCAAACCAATTTGATGCAGGGCTCTGACAATCGTTTCCGTCCACTTGACGCCATTACACGTGCGGAGGCAGCTTCCCTGCTGCACCGTGCGCTGATCGAAAAGAAAGACAATGAAGAAACCAAAGTAGTCTTCCCGAACCCGGTACCAGAACCACCGAAGCCCGAAAAGCCTGAGCTTCCAGCGAGCGTATCGGATAACTTCTCCAATACTGAGCTGAAGAACTGGCAATCCGACAAGGCAACAGGTGTCTGGGGAGTCATCAACAAGCAAGTAACAGCGATTACTACAGACGACGACATCGAACATTTCTTCCTGCCGCTCATCTGGAAAGAGTCCACGAAGCCTGAGAAATATGAATTGACTGTAGATGTCAATCCTTCTGGAACGAACGGATTGGGTGGACTGTTCTTCAACGGCAAAGATGACAAGGCACATGTCGTCTACGTGCAAAAAGATCGTGTTGTCTTGGGTAAAGTAAACGATGTAGAAGATGATGAGGTAGATGTCATCGCTTCCGGCAACTACAAGCTGAAATCTACAAACCGCTTGAAGGTCGTTGTCAACAAAACAACTGTCTCCATCTACATGAACGATCAGTTCCTGTTCTCTCAACAACAAGTGAAACAAGAAGGTACAAAGCTCGGCTTGTACTTGCAAGCAGAAGCGACGAAAGGTGCTCCACGCAACATGACGTACCTGGATAACTTTAACTTCAAAGCAGTCGAGTAATAGAAGGAATGAAAAGACCCGGCACCTTTCTACGGTGTCGGGTCTTTCTTTGTTCTCCTCATTACCCAATAGAACAAGCGTAGAATTGAACATACGTCCATTGTATAATGGTAGCTAGTCATGTCCGTGAAGGAGCTTTTCGTCTATGTCTATTACCATACTTCAACCATTTCGCTGGATGGACTCCGGCGTTTATCAGGATAGTCCGTTAGAGCCGTTGATCAAAGATGAAGCTCTGACTGCCAGCCTGCAAACCCCTGGTGCGGCGCCAATTATTCATCTGTGGGTGTACGACCGCGCTCTGTATTTGGGCAGGCGCGATGCCAAGCTGCCTCGTCTAGAACAAGCTTTACGACATTTTGGTCAGCAGGGCTTCGGCAGTGTGCTTCGCTCCTCAGGCGGTGCGTGCGTCCCACTGGATGCCGGAGTCCTTAATCTGGCTTGTTTATTGCCAGATACCTCGATCTCTATTGATTCGTTCTTTTCTTTTGTCTCCTCGCTCCTTGAAGTGGGCCTGGGAGAATACGGCACTCTGGAATTCGGAGAGGTTGCAGGCTCTTATTGTGCTGGCGAGTATGATTTTTCTATTCAAGGCAAGAAAATTGGAGGCATGGCACAGCGTCGCACCCGATTTGGTTCGATTCTGCAATTATGCATCAATGTCGAAGAAATGCCTCGCGGTGAATGGATGGAAGCATTTTACCGGGAAGCCGGTCTAGATGACATGGAGAGCCATAAGCCCATCCCTCTTATCGATGGCAGCACAGTAGGGAGCATTGCAGGTTTGACAGGTCGTGCAGTTACCGTAGATGATGTGAAAAAGCAGCTGCTTACTGCCATTGAGCAGCGTTGGCCTGTGGAGCCCGTTCCTTTCCATGTGCCAGATACCTTGCTGCAGGATTCGAGGCACCATCTCGCAGAACGGCTACGCCTGTTTTCGTACACGGCGAAGCAATTAGCTGCAGGCGATTGGCATTTACCTGAGTAGGGGAAGCGATTCTTTCCTCCAAACTCCTAATGTAAAAGAATTGTCGTTCTTGCATACTACATGTAGGGACTATTGTTCCACACCTCGATTACTTGCCTGGCGCACGGTCGCCGGGCTTTTTTCTTGTAGACCTACCGCTTCGCGCGGGCTTCATGTATCATAGAGGAGAAACGTAATTTGCAGTGTAAACTACCTGCCCTAGACGAAAGAAAAGGTGGTGGATCCACATGAATCAAGAACCTTCCTTGCTACATACACCCATCAAAGATCTCATCATTGCTTCCACAAAAGTCGCACACGTACAGCTAGGCAATTCACTTGAACATGCTCTGCTCGTCTTGATCAAATGCGGCTATTCCGCTATTCCGGTTTTGGATCATCAGTATCGACTGCACGGTCAGATCAGTACGAATCACATCATGAACAAATCCCTCGGCCTGGAACGATTTGAGTATGAAAAAATGTCTGAACATATTGTGGATGATGTCATGGACACCAAAATACCCCGTTTGAAAGATACAGATGAATTCATGAAGGCCTTAGAAGTCTCCATTAATCACCCATTTGTATGTATCGAGAACGAAGAGCAAATTTTCCAAGGGATATTGACCCGAAAATCGATCCTTGCGCTTGTCTATCGGCATTTTCGAAACTTGCCTTACCCGCTTGCGGAAAACCAGCCAAGCACACAACCTTAACCAATCAAATCGGGTAGGAGGCTACCCATTATTTGAGTAGCCGACCTCCCACACCACCGTACGTACCGTTCGGTATACGGCGGTTCCATTAGGAATGCGCAGTAACTTGTCGATAATAATCAGAAAAGAAAAGGAATCCGAGGTTCTTCAGCCTATTGTTACCGAGGGACTTCGAGAGGATTGGGCTATTGGAGATTCTCCAATAGCCCTTTCTTGTGTTTGCGTATTCCCACGCCTTCTGTTCATGAATTCCGAGCGATATAAGCCTTTCGAGTTTCGTCCTCACTCGTTTCCATTGCTTCCAGAAGACCATTCGGATACGCCTTCTCATCCATTTATCAGTGGTTTGGAGTAGTTGTTTCATGTCAGCAAGCTTGAAATAATTTATCCATCCCATGATGTAACGCCTAAGCTTCAGCGCCCGGTCGGTGTTTCCCATTCCGTTGCTTCTCGACGTTAGCTCTCTCACTTTAGCTTTCATCTTGGATACGGATTTGGGATGGATTCTGACCCGCGTTTCCCCTTTGCTCTGGTAGAATGAGAAGCCAAGAAATTTAACTTTTGTCGCATCGTCCACGATCGTTTTCTCCCGGTTTACCTTGAGAAACAACTTCTTCTCGATGTAAGGGAGAATTTTCGTCAGGGTACGCTCCGCACTCCTCCTGCTCCGGCAGAATATGAGCATATCGTCTGCGTATCGCACGAATCGATGTCCTCTTGCTTCCAGTTCCTTGTCCAATTCATTCAGCATGATATTGCTGAGAATCGGACTTAGGTTCCCTCCCTGCGGTACGCCGATTTCCGTGTCCTCAAACTTATGCTTCACGACAACTCCCGCCCGGAGATACTTATGGATGAGCGAGATCACTCGTCCGTCTTTGATCGTTCTTGAGAGCACCTCGATGAGCTTGCTTTGGTTGACGGTGTCAAAGTATTTCTCCAAGTCCATATCCACCACGTAACGATATCCCTCTTGCACGTATTGTTGGCTTCGTTTCATCGCGTGGTGTGCGCTCCGTTTGGGTCGGAATCCGTAGCTGTTGTCTGAAAACTGCCTCTCATAAATTGGCGTAAGCACTTGGGCGATTGCCTGCTGGATGACTCGGTCAACCACTGTTGGAATGCCAAGGTTTCTCTTCTTTCCGTTCTCTTTGGGAATCTCTACCCTTCGAACGGGATTCGGGCGGTACTTGCCGCCCAAGATCAGTTGCTTGATGGTCTCGCCGTTGTCTCTGAGATATTGTAGAAGTTCATCTACTCCCATCCCGTCGATTCCGTGCGATCCCTTGTTCGCTTTGACTCTCTTGAATGCTTCGTTCAAGTTGTCCCTGCTAACGATTTTCTCAAGCAACCGGTCCTTCGACTCGGTTGCGTTGGTGTCGTCGGTTTCGGTTATCCTCGCAGGACTGTGCACTCCCGCATATCCTTCGTGTTCCGCACTATTCTTTTGCAGAGAGTCTTCCGTTAGAAGTTGGCTGCCCTTGGCTCCTGTTTCGGTAACTTTCATTGACTTCACCTCCTAAGGTTCAGCCCTTCCCTCGAACCGTCGACTGTTCGCGGTACTATGGCGTCTGCTGACTTCTCATGATAAATCTTGTTTCAACCGTGATTCGAAGTGCATCTCCTCACGTCCATGAGACCTCCCACGGTAAGACGATTCACTTTCCTTCCATATACCCACATCATTTACATTGGTACGTCCGTGTAGTTAATTGGACTTCGTCTTGTTTGGCAGACTCATCCCGTATCCTATGCCTGATGATGTTCGTGTTCCTTGGGCCGGAAGTTTGCCTCCAGCTTCCTTTGGATTCCACCTCGCGGTGGACACCCTTGCTCTTGGCTAGTGGTTGGTAACTACAAACCCCCACAGTGGACTTTCACCACCTAGTTAATCGCCATGCGTGGCACACCATGAGAAAGACGGAGGCCTATGCCACCGTCTTTTTTTCTGGAACGCTACCTAAGCCTTCCCTTTTTGTTTGTGATCCATTTCCCGTATCAAGGTTCGAGCATATTCCAGAGGATGGCGATACGTCTGTTTGAACATTCCCCTCTCCCCTGCCTTGAAAAAGGAGTAGCGTTGATCCCTGACGTTCACTTCGATCAAGAAAGGGTGTCCGTTTTGATCAATCCCCATGTCCATGCCCAAATCAGCCAGAGACGGGAATTGATGACCATACGTCTTCGCGATCTCGATCGCGGCCTCTTCGATTCGTCCAAAAATTTGAACTTGCTCCTCGACCGTAAACGCTTTTTGCATGACTGTATTCAAGGGATAGGCTCTTCCTCCCCGGGACAAGTTGCTTAATTTGTTCTTTTGATTAGCTACCTTAGCCACCATGCCACTTACCGTCCATTCACGCTCCCCATTTTTTTGTACGGATACACGAATATCGTACGTCTTTCCTTCAAAGCGAGCTAATGGAATCCCTTGCTGAATCAGAAAACGCTTGTTGCCTACCCACTTTTTTACGACCTGCAGCAATCGTGAGCGTGTTAGTATTTTTCGCATTTTCGAAGAAATAAAGTGGTATTCGTTCCCATATTTCTCGATTCGCGCGACCCCAATTCCTACCGAACCGATCGCAGGTTTTACATAAATGACTTTATACGCATTCAAAAACTGCTGAAGCGCTTGGCTTGAGTAGGGTGTGGTATTCGGGAGATAGGCGCGGATAAGCTGGTTTTTCCAGAGCATTTGGTGCACCTTCCGTTTATCTCGCACCACCAGTCCATTGAATACTTTTTTCTTTTTGCTCAGTCGTGAAATGACGCCCCGAGATCTCAAATCTCCGGTCAGCACACGGTTATGAATAACACGTGGGACATGGACCAGACGGGGGATCAGTCTGCTGCCATTCCAAAAGTATCCTTGGACTCTCCCTTCTCCGGCAAGCACATGTCGCGGGTGGAAAAAAACCGGCTCCAGACCTAGCTCTTTGCCGATCTCCACATAGTAAGGCAGACGTTCATAAGACTTGTCTCCTCGTATCCCTTTCTGAATGATACCCCAGTCCAACATAATGCCAACTCTATCCACATCGATCCCCCTTGCGTACGTTTCATCTCCATAGGGTATGTGTCTATATTGACAGGGGCGTGCCTATTTTCAAGGGATACCAACCCAAAGCTTACTGACAAACTTCTCCAGCCTTCGTCCTCCCTGTCGGAACTTGCGCTTGCCCGGGAAAACCTGTTGCACTCTATTGCGCTCTGCGCTCAATCGCTAATAAAAATGGGGCCTGATTTTGCTGATTGATGTATTGGTATTTCAAGACGAGAAATCTGCGCTGATCCAAGGTTTGGCAAAAGCTCTCCAGCTCATGCTTTTCAATTTCACCCGCCGCATGCCCCCAATACACCATGATCGTCATAATTCCACCCTTGCGCAGCAGGGCAAGTCCAGCCTCTATCGCACGTATCGTACTGGTAGCCTGTGTGGTGATATCCTTATCCCCTCCAGGTAAATACCCCAGATTGAACATGATGGCACTCACACACTCCTGCTCGCTCGCCATTTCCTCGTGACTGGCTAGACGCAATTCCACGTGCTGGGCAACACCTTCCTTCTCTAGCCGCGCCTTTGTCTTCTCAATCGCCTGACTCTGCACATCATAGGCAATCACTTTCCCCTTGTCCTTGACCAATTGGGCAAGAAACAACGTATCATTCCCATTGCCCATTGTCGCATCTATGACAGTCTCGCTTTCTGTTACCCGTTCTCGTATCAGTTGACGTGCTACCTCCAGCACATTTGGAAACATGATTTTTTCTCCTTCAGCCATGGTGGAATGATTCAGTCTTACAGCGTAATTTGCAAGCCGATACTTGCTACGTAGCAAGTTCCAGACGTATATGCCTCCGCTTGCTGCTGCACGACCTCGGGTTCATACAGATGGTATAAATGTGTGATCAACAAAGCCCGGCATTTCAGCGCTTCAGCCAACTGTGCCGTTTCCCGTACAGATAAATGGCCATTGGATTCCTTTGGCTTGTTGTGATCCAGATAAGTACCTTCGCAAATAAACAAATCAACGTCACTCGCAAAGCCTTCCCAATTCGTTCCCGGTCCACTGTCCGCTCCGTATACCAGGACCTTCCCTTGTGATTCCAGGCGCATCGCGTAGCACGGATCACCATTTCCATGATCGGTTCGCAAAAAACGGATCTGAATGTCCCCAATCGCCAAATGCGTCTGCTCATCTACAGGATGAAAGGAGGTCGCCTGTCTGTACAGTAGCGACTGCGCATCGACAATGGGCTGAGCGGGTGCATAGATCGGAAGCGGTCTGTTCTTCTCCCTTTCCTGAAACAACTGATGTACCATGAGTCCGTACTGCAATACGCCCACATCGGCTATGTGATCGTGATGGTAATGGGATAAGAGCAGCGCATCCAGCTGATGGATCGGAACGTACTTCCCCAGCTGAGACAATACCCCGCTGCCACAATCGAGCAGTAAGCGTTTGGAGTCTGTTTCGATCAAGTATCCTGGAGTCGCTCCATTTGGGCCAGGGTACGGGGACTGGAATCCTAATACAGTAACGCGCATATTCGGATCACTTCCTTTCATATGATGAATAAAGTGGGACAGGAGGTCTGAGATGCAAGGATCTTGGAAAACGGCATGGCAGATTGCTTTTACCTATATCGGTACCGTTGTAGGAGCTGGATTTGCCTCCGGAAAAGAAATCATCGAATTCTTTGTTCAATACGGCCTGCAAGGTTTGATCGGTATCCTTCTTGCTACTTGCTTATTTGTATGGGCTGGTGTTCGTGTCATGCTGATATCCTATCGTATTCAAGCAGATTCGTATCAAGCCGTAAGCACCTATCTTTTCGGACATCCATTCGGCATTGTCTTCAATACGCTTTTACTCACCGTTCTTTTGGGGATGACGTCTGTCATGCTGGCGGCTACAGGCTCGATTTTTTGGGAGTCCTTTCACTTGTCCCCCCAAATTGGCATCTGGTTTAGTATGATCGTCATCTTTATCGTCACCAGAAAAGGACTTTTTGCCATACACCATGTGAATAGTATTTTTGTTCCATCCTTGATCGCATTTACGGTACTTGTTTTTTTATATGTACAACCTTGGGAGAACCAGATCATCCAGGTAGAATCACTGCGTCCTTGGGCGTGGATCAGTTCTCCATTGTATTATGTTGCCTTAAATGTGTCGCTTACACAAGCTGTCCTTGTTCCAATTGGCCGTCATAGCCAAAGTGAAAAGCCCTTGATCGCAGGGGGTATCATAGGTGGACTCGGAATCGGGCTGCTTCTTTTGCTTGCCTTTGCCTCCCTTTCCGTCAAAATGCCCGGCATTTCACATGCGGAAATGCCCATGATCACACTTTTACATGGCTTGGGACATACGATTCCGCTACTCTTTTCTTTCCTGGTGTACGCGGAAATTTTCTCCACGCTGGTCGCCAACGTATTTGGACTTTCAGAGCAACTGAGACGAGTGACCCGGCTTCGCACTCCTACCATTCTGTTCGGGATTCTTCTAGTTAGTTATATCATCAGTTTCGTAGGGTTTAGTTCGCTTTTGCGCGTGCTATATCCTCTTTTCGGCCAGCTCGTGCTGTTCTTCCTTGTCATGCTGTTCTATCGGCAATGGCGAAGTCGAACACCATAGACTCAAAACGTAATCGGGTAGGAGGCTACCCATTATTTGAGTAGCCGACCTCCCACACCACCGTACGTACCGTTCGGTATACG
>NZ_JAFLPN010000020.1:0-79601 GCF_029870785.1 Brevibacillus sp. AY1 | reverse complement strand
TGGATACGAGTACAAACTTTCGGATATCCTCTAACGCAAAAAGGCCCAGAGCTTCGCTCTGGGTTTTCTTATACCAAAGGAAAAAGGGAATAATTTCAAACTAGTCAGAAAATAGTGGTCAGCACTAGAGGGATGGAGTACAATAGGAATACCTTTTACTTTTACCATCAAGTTTTTTGGTATCTTTTGCGGGTGGAGTCTTCTATCGAAAATACGCTACAATTGCATTTACAGACAGAGTATCGTTCAAACATGTGTTTTATTGTTTGGCGAAGAAGGAGGGAGACAAAATGAGTTTTTGCTGCGGAGCCGGGATGGTAGGGTCGATTGGAACTGTCCGTCATCATAAAACACTGGTGCACAATGTCCCCATCATGTTTTGTCCTGTATGTGACAGAATTGACGTTCATCCTGCTATTGAAGGAGAATACGAGATTTTAGTAGAATATGCACAGGGGGATAAAGCCCCAGAAGTCGATTTCTCTGACTTCGTGAGTGTTGACAATACATCTGAGTTGTTTGAGAATTGTACCATGACGGATGAAGCCGTTAGCTT
This sequence comes from Brevibacillus sp. AY1, assembly GCF_029870785.1. Lineage (NCBI taxonomy): Bacteria > Bacillati > Bacillota > Bacilli > Caryophanales > Paenibacillaceae > Brevibacillus > Brevibacillus sp. AY1. Next base: position 79,045 of record NZ_JAFLPN010000020.1, on the reverse strand, counting down.
CGCGGAGGTATTGAAACAACAGATTGACGTCTCGCTGGATCTGCTTGGCGTAGCCAAGGATCTGAAGGACGAGGAATGGCGAGACATGTTAATGATCCGTTTGAAAAGGTTGAGCGAGCGATTGAAGCAATATAATAAGAGAAAGCAGATATCGCAGAAGAGCGCTTGACGTATGACCTGGGAGGCAGTGTGAATGTTTCATTTGAAAGGCGTTCATCACATCGCGCTGAATTGTAGCGATGTCGTGAAAACAGCTCGGTTTTTTACAGACATCTTGGAAGTTCCTATCCCGTTAGAGAGTATAGTGGAAGGAGAGCCTGTCTACTTTCAAATTGGCACATACACACGGATCGGACTTCACCCACATCAGGGGGATGAAGGTAAAGGCGGAGTGGGACAGGTAGACCACATCGCTTTTTCCGTTACCAGCCGCGCTGAACTGGATTATCTCGTAGACAAGCTGGAGGCGGAAAACATCTGTTACCGTGGCCCTATCACCAGACCGACGAGCTTTAATCTGTATTTTGAAACACCGGATGGACATCATCTAGAAGTCCGATTGGATAAGGACGAGTTCGACGACATTGATGAGTAAAAATCATAGGGATAGGAAGCATGGACATCTGCTCGTTTGTAGAGCAGGTGTCTTTTCATTATTCATTCTATCGGAATAAATGAATAATAACTTAAGCACTTTTGTATGTATATGCATGTCGAGAAAAAGAACGGGTGCCTGACAAGAGCCGACAGAGGTTCTGAAACCTCGCCAAAGGATTCGACGCCGAGCCTCACGAACCCAAGTCTTTAAGAGAGGGAGGCGGTCGGTGATGGCATTTGGTTTGGTGCAGCTGTTAGACGAGGTGATATTCCGTTTGCAGCAAAAAAAGCATTTGGGACCCGTTACTTCAGGGTGGGAACGCCGTGTTGGCATTATCACAGAGGATACGCAGTGCCGGTGGCAATTGATGTTCACCAGAGAAGGAACCTTGCACCAGGAATGGAAGGACGAGGATCAAGCCGATCTGGTCCTGCAAGGCAAGGAGCGGTCCATTCAGATGTTGTTTGCAGGCGATGAAATGATATATACGATGGCTAAACAACAGGTGAAAATGGTGGGGACGTGCAGAGACCAGTTGAAGCTGGATGCCATTTTGCGCCTGACCTGCAAATAGCCGGAGGACATTTCCCTCAAGTGCTTGTCTGGAAAAACCGCCCACATCTCCTGTGCTATAATGGGCAAAAGGAAAGAATTTGAGGAGGAATCCGCATGTCTACTTCGTCGTCACTTAATCAAGTAGTGACCTCAAGAGTACAAACAATTGACCAAACATTCCATCATTTGCACGCAAATCCGGAGATAAGCTGGAAGGAAGTAGAGACGACTCGCTATTTAGCCGAGCGTATGCAGGCTTTGGGGCTTCGTGTCACCACCTTTGAAGATTGCACAGGCCTTGTAGCAGAATGGGGAGAAGGCAAGCCTGTCGTTGGTCTGCGTACCGATATCGACGCGCTGTGGCAAGAAGTGGACGGTGAGTGGAGAGCCAATCACTCCTGCGGACATGACGGCCATATGACCGTGGTGCTGGAAGCAGTCGAGGCGTTGGTCGCGTCGGGATACCAGCCTCCGGGCAAACTGAAAATTCTGTTTCAGCCAGCCGAGGAAAAAGGAACGGGTGCATTGAAGCTGATTGAAAAAGGGATGGTTGACGATATCGATTATCTGTACGGTGTCCATCTGCGCCCGATCCAGGAGATGAAAAGCGGAAATTGCGGAGGGGCGATCTACAACGGCGGCGCCATGTTCTTATATGGAGAGATCACCGGCGTATCGGCCCATGGAGCCAGACCGCACCTGGGGATCAATGCGATCGAAGTAGCTGGAGCCATCATTCAGGGGATTGGTCAAGTACATATCAACCCGATGGTGCCAGCTACGGTTAAAATGACGATGCTGCAAGCAGGCGGAGAGAGCTATAATATCATCCCGGACAAGGCGCGTTTTGCCCTGGATTTGAGAGCGCAAACAAACGAAGCGATGGATGACTTGATTAAACGTGTTCGTCAGATTATCGAAGGAGTTGCCATCTCGTTCCAGGCGGAAATCACTTTGGAATCAGGCTCGCGAATGGTGGCAGCAGAAGTGCATGAATCGGCGAAGCAATTGATGGAGCAAGCGATCGTGGATGTGCTGGGAGAAGAGAATTTGAAGCCAGCCCCTGTCAGTCCGGGTGCTGAAGACTTTCATTATTATACGGTAGAACGGCCACACATCAAGGCAACGATGCTTGCACTGGGCTGTGACCTGCAGCCAGGCTTGCATCACCCGAACATGCATTTCAATCGTGAGGATCTGGTAAAAGGGGTAGAGATCATGGCGCGTGTCGTCGTGAGGACGTTCGAGAAGCTGCAAGCAGAACAGTAGGTTTGCAGGTTTAGACTTTCTGATACAATAAGAAGGCCCGTCAAATGAACGGGCCTTCTCTTTTTTGCAAAAATCACTATCCAGCGATTCACAGGGAGAACCAGCTTGGATGAGCGCTAAATTACTCGAAGAAGGGAACGATAGGGTGGACGGATATTCACACATTCTTCATAAGTAATTATAAAATTATGTAGCTTATTTAGCTAAATGTGATATACTAATTACAAATCAGACGATAAATAAAGGGCCTCATTATCATACAATACTGTTACACATTTGGGAAGGAGATCGTTCACACATGGAAACCAACACGGTTCAAAAGCTTACTGACATTCTAGCAGCTACAAAGGTTCATAAAAACCTCCCTGTAACGCAACTCGTAGAGATGGCAGTAAAGCGCGGAGAAGGAGTTTTGACCGACAAGGGGGCGCTCAACGCGCTAACAGGGAAGTTTACTGGCCGTTCTCCAAAGGATAAATTTGTCGTGGACGAAGCTTCCGTACACAATAAGATCAACTGGGGTCCGGTGAACCAACCGATTTCTGAAGAAAAATTTCAGCTGCTGCATCAGGATGTCATGGCTTATCTGCAAGATAAAGAGCTGTTTGTGTTTGACGGCTTTGCAGGTGCAGATGAGACCTACCGCTTGCCTATACGTGTTGTGAACGAATACGCTTGGCACAATCTGTTTGCACGTCAACTCTTCATCCGTCCATCGGCAGAAGAACTGGCTGCACACAAAGCTGATTTCACTGTAGTATATGCACCGAATTTTAAAGCGAACCCGGCTGTTCATGGAACCAATTCGGAAACGTTCATCGTGCTCAGCTTTGAGCAAAAAATGGTGTTGATCGGCGGAACGGAGTACGCGGGTGAAATGAAGAAATCGATCTTCAGCGTGATGAACTTCCTGCTGCCTGAGCGCAACGTCCTGTCCATGCATTGCTCTGCCAACGTGGGTAAAGACGGAGATGTGGCACTGTTCTTCGGTTTGTCCGGTACAGGAAAAACCACTTTATCCGCTGACCCTGACCGTTTCCTGATCGGAGACGACGAGCACGGCTGGTCTGACAACGGTGTATTCAATATCGAGGGCGGCTGCTACGCCAAATGCATCAAGCTTTCCGAGGAAGGCGAGCCGCAGATCTGGAAAGCCATCCAGTTTGGAACGGTTCTGGAGAATGTGGATGTGGATGAACATTCCCGTCAAGCAGACTACGACAGCGACAAATATACAGAAAACACACGTGCAGCTTATCCTGTAGAAGCGATTCCGGGTGCTGTGATTCCAGGAGTAGGCGGACAGCCTAACGTCATCATCTTCTTGACAGCAGATTCGTTCGGCGTACTGCCTCCAATCTCCAAGCTGAGCAAGGAACAGGCGATGTATCACTTCCTGTCTGGCTACACCAGCAAAATGGCCGGTACAGAACGTGGGGTAACAGCTCCGCAAACCGAGTTCTCCACATGCTTTGGTTCGCCATTCCTGCCGCTGCATCCAGTAGTCTATGCCGAAATGCTGGGTAAAAAGATCGACGAACGAGACGTACAAGTGTACCTCGTCAATACGGGCTGGACAGGTGGGCCTGTCGGAGTGGGCAAACGCATGAAGCTGAGCTACACGCGTGCAATGGTTACGGCTGCTCTGGCTGGAGAGCTGGAAAAAGTGGATTACGTGACAGATGCTACCTTCGGCGTGCAAGTGCCTACTTCTTGCCCGAACGTACCAGCTGACGTACTGCAGCCACGCAATACTTGGGAGAACAAAGAAGCGTATGACGCGCAGGCGAAGGATCTGGCAAATCGCTTCATCGAGAACTTCCAAAAGAAATTCCCAGACGCAACAGATATCGCAAAAGCTGGTCCAACAGCTTAATCATCGCTTCGGCGATTTGACCAAAACGGTTAGACAATGGCGTCTAGCCGTTTTTTGTTTCCAAAAATGCGTTCGCAGGTCACAGTATTTCAGTGCTTCTGGAATTTCGTTTCACTAAAAAATTTACAATAATTAAAAGTGTTTAGGAAAAATAAAAAGCCTTATAATGCAACTAGCACAAAAAAGGAGGGGGCAACCTTTGGAGCAGTTCGTAAACGGGCTCAATGATCTGATTTGGAGTCAGGCACTCATTTATCTCTGCCTGGGGACAGGTTTGTTTTATTCGATCGCAACAAGGTTTCTCCAGATTCGTCATCTGAAGGACATGATCGTGCTCATGTTCGACGGGAAGAGCTCTGATGCAGGTGTATCCTCCTTTCAAGCATTATCGATGGCTTTGTCTGGAAGGGTCGGAACTGGTAATATCGCCGGGGTTGCAACGGCGATTGCCTTTGGGGGACCAGGTTCGATCTTTTGGATGTGGGTGATGGCATTTCTAGGATCCGCATCGGGATTTGTCGAGGCAACCTTGGGACAGGTCTACAAGATAAAGAAGGATGGACAGTTTCGCGGTGGACCAGCCTATTATATTGAAAAAGGTCTGAAGGCAAAATGGTATGCCGTTTTGTTCGCCGTCGTAACAGTGATCGCGACTGGACTGCTCTTGCCTGGGGTTCAGGCAAACAGCATCGCTTCCGGGATGAAAACGGCCTTTGGCATCAATCCGTGGATCACGGGAGTTTTTCTCGCACTGATCCTTGGCGCTATCATCTTCGGTGGCGTAAAGCGCATTGCCAATGTTGCACAAGTCGTGGTCCCTTTTATGGCGTTGGGCTATATCCTGGTAGCCTTGCTCATCCTCTTCCTCCATATTGCAGAGCTTCCTGCCATGTTTGCGCTTATCTTCAAGAGCGCGTTTGGGGCAGATGCTGCATTCGGTGGAATACTTGGCTCTGCTATCATGTGGGGCGTGAAGCGAGGCATTTATTCGAACGAAGCGGGGCAAGGGACGGCTCCTCATGCTGCAGCAGCAGCGGAGGTCACCCACCCTGCCAAACAAGGCATTGTACAGGCGTTCTCCGTCTATATAGATACCCTGTTTGTCTGTTCAGCAACGGCCTTCATGATTTTGATCACAGGCATGTACAACGTCGAGCCGGAGGGCATGAAGCCAATCGTCAATCAATTGGGGGCTGTAGAGCCTGGGCCGATCTACACCCAGCAGGCAGTCGAATCCGTATTGCCCGGATTTGGCGCACCGTTCGTCGCCATCGCCCTCTTGTTCTTCGCCTTTACGACGATCATGGCCTATTACTACATGGCTGAGACCAATCTGACCTACTTGAATGGCCGAGTCAGACGCGTCTGGTCCGAATACGCACTGAAGCTCCTGATGATGGCAATGGTCGTTTACGGCAGTGTGAAGTCAGCCAAGCTGGCGTGGACGCTCGGTGACATCGGCGTAGGAAGCATGGCGTGGCTCAACATTATCGCAATTTTGTTGCTCACAAAACCAGCTTTGCGTGTTCTGAAGGATTACGAAAGACAGAAGCGCGAGGGAAAGGATCCCGTATTCGACCCAAAGCAAGCAGGTGTTGCGGATGCGGATTTCTGGGAAAAGGAGTATCTGAATCCGCATGTAAAATAAGGATGCATAATTAAGAGTGTCCCTTCGGCAGGTATCCTGAACGAGGGGATTTTTTATGAGAAAAAGTTTCCAAGGGAAAAATGTTCCTCGATACAGAGGAATACACGCAAGCCACATTCACCAAAAACCGACTTTCTAAATATAATGATTTAAAAATTACAGATATGTTTCATACCTTGATTTATAATTATTATTATTATAAGATGGGTATTGAGAATGGATTGAGAATAAACCAACTCACTTTTGACGTTTATGGAGGGAAAAACTGATGACAGCAATACCACATTTGCAGATAAAAAACCTTCGCGCCAAGATTGAGGACAAAGAAATCCTCAAAGGCATGAACCTTGAAATCAAGGGCGGCGAAGTACATGCGATCATGGGTCCGAACGGTACGGGTAAGTCTACACTTGCATCTACTTTGATGGGACATCCAAAGTTTGAAGTAACAGAAGGCGAAGTTTTGATCAACGGTGAAGACCTGTTGGATATGGCTGTTGATGAACGCGCTCGTGCTGGACTTTTTTTGGCCATGCAGTATCCATCTGAGGTCAGCGGGGTGACGAACTCCGATTTCTTGCGTTCTGCAATCAATGCGCGTCGTGGTGAAGGCAATGAAATATCGCTGATGAAGTTTATCCGTGAAATGGACAAAAAGATGAGCACACTGGAAATGGATGAATCCTTCTCCCACCGTTACCTGAACGAAGGTTTCTCCGGTGGGGAGAAAAAACGGAATGAAATCCTGCAAATGATGATGATCGAGCCGAGCATCTGTATTCTCGACGAGATCGACTCCGGTCTCGACATCGACGCACTCAAGGTCGTTGCGAATGGCGTGAACGAAATGCGCACAGCAGACCGTGGCTTTTTGATCATCACTCACTATCAGCGCTTGCTGAACTACATCAAGCCTGACTTCGTACACGTGATGATGCAGGGACGTATCGTGAAATCCGGTGGACCTGAGCTGGCTGAGCGCCTCGAGGCAGAAGGTTACGACTGGATCAAAGAAGAGCTCGGCATCGAGGATGAAACCGTAAACGCTAACGTGTAGGAAGAAGGAGGCAGCAGTGAAATGAGTGTGGATCTACAACTCCGCTTTGACTCTGAAGCGATCACCGAGTTCTCCAAGGCCAATCAGGAACCTGCCTGGTTCCTAGAAAAGCGCCTCGCCGGGTTGAAGGCGGCGGGAGAGTTGCAACTACCCGTTTTGGAGAAAACGAAAATTGATAAATGGAACATTCAACAATTTGTGCCCTTCCAAGCAAGTTCTCCAGTAGCGTCCGTTCAGGAGCTGGATGAAGTGGTCAAGGCGCAAATCGACCTGGATAACGTCAGCAACCTGCTGGTGCAAAAGAACGCTTCTGTCCAATTTTTCGCCGTAACGGATGAGCTGAAGCAGCAAGGCGTGATTTTCGCTCCGCTGGCGACGGCCCTGAAAGAGCATGGCGACCTGGTGCAAAAGTATTTCCAGCAAGTCATCGCTTTGGATGAGCACAAGCTGACTGCTTTGCACACGGCAGTAGTAAGCGGCGGTGTCTTCCTCTATGTTCCAAAGAACGTGGAAGTGAAGGTGCCGTTGCAGGCTGTGTACCAGGTAGCAGGAGACGATGCTCTCGTCAGCCCGCATGTTTTGATCGTGGCTGAAGCGAACAGCAAAGTTTCTTACGTAGATACCTTCGTTTCTGGAGAAGGTAACAACATGGTAGTCAACAGCATCGTAGAAGCTTTTGTAGGCCCGGGGGCCAACGTGCAAGTCGCATCTGTACGCACCCTGTCCGTAGCTGTACACGACTACAACTTCCGTCGTGCAACTGTCGACCGCGACGGTACGATGGAGTGGGTTTTAGGCGAAATGAACGACGGTAATACCGTTTCCAATAACACGACGCTCCTGAAGGGTCAGGCTTCTACAGCAGAAACCAAAACCATTTCAGTGGGAACTGGCTCCCAACGTCAAAATCTGACCTCCCAGGTTCAGCATTTCGGAACACATTCCGAGTCCAACATGGTGAGCAAAGCTGTGATGACTGGTGAAGCCGTCTCCATTTTGAACGGGATTACCAAGATCGAAAAAGGTGCCGAAAAAGCAAACGGTGAGCAGGCGGAAAACGTTCTGATGCTTAGCGATAAAGCGCGTGGAGACGCCAACCCGATCCTGTTGATCGACGAGGATGACGTCAAAGCGGGCCATGCTGCATCCGTAGGTCGCTTCAGTGAGGAGTCCATCTACTATCTGATGTCTCGCGGGATTTCCCGTCAGGCTGCAGAACGGCTGATCATTCTCGGATTCCTGGATCCGGTTGTAGCTGAGATTCCGATCGAAGAAGTACAGAACAGACTTCGTCAGGCTTTGGAAAGGAAGTTAGGCTGATGAACGCGAAAGAGCTTCGGAAATACTTCCCCATCCTTCATCAGGAGGTAAACGGACATCCGTTGGTCTATCTGGACAACGGTGCTACCTCGCAGAAGCCGATCCAAGTGATTGAAGCGATGGACAAATATTACAAGGAGTACAACTCCAACGTACACCGTGGGGTACACACCTTGGGCAGCCTGGCAACGGACGGCTATGAAGGCGCACGCGAGAAGGTACGCGCCTTCATTAATGCCCGTGAAGCAGCAGAGGTTGTGTTTACACGCGGGACGACTTCTGCAGTAAACACAGTGGCTTACGGCTATGCACGCACCTTCCTCAAACCGGGTGATGAGATTGTGACGACAGTGGTAGAGCACCACAGCAATTTCATTCCGTGGCAGCAAGCAGCCAAGGCGACCGGAGCTACTTTCAAGTTCATTCCGTTGGCAGAGGACGGCACGGTTACGCTGGACGCCGTCAAAGAAACCATTACGGACAACACGAAAATCGTGGCAATTCACCATATTTCCAACGTGTTGGGCGATACTACTCCCATCAAGGAAATTGCCCAGATCGCTCATCAGCACGGAGCCTTGCTGTTCGTCGATGGCGCGCAGGGTGCTCCGCACAAGAAAGTGGATGTTCAGGATCTGGATTGCGATTTCTACGCATTTTCTAGTCATAAAATGGGCGGCCCGACCGGATTGGGCGTCCTGTACGGCAAACGTGAAGTGCTTGAGCGCATCGAACCGATGGAATTCGGTGGTGAGATGATTGATTTCGTGGAGCTGTACGATTCTACATGGAAAGAGCTCCCCTGGAAATTCGAAGGCGGTACACCGATCATCGCAGGTGCGATCGGTCTGGGAGCTGCCATTGACTTCCTCGAGGAAATCGGCATGGACAACATCGAGCGTCATGAGAAGAAGCTGGTGTCGTACGCGATGGAGCAGATGCGTGAGCTTGAAGGTTTAACGATTTACGGCCCGCAGCAGGACCGCAGCAGTTTAATCACATTCAACCTGGCCGGGGTACATCCTCACGATTTGTCGACCGTGCTGGACAGCTACGGAATTGCTATTCGTGCCGGACATCATTGCGCTCAACCGCTGATGCGTTGGCTGAATGTCACCGCAACCGCACGGGCGAGCTTCTACGTATACAATACGGAAGAAGAAGTGGATGTATTGGTGGCGGGGTTGAAGAAGACGAAGGAGTATTTTGGCAATGTCTTCTCTTGATGATCTGTACCGCCGCGTCATTATGGACCACTACCAGAAACCGCGCAACCGCGGCAAGCTGGAGGAAACAGAAGGCCTTATCGTACATTTAAATAATCCTACTTGTGGCGACAGCATTTCTCTATCCTTGAAAGTAGAGGACGGCAAAGTCAGCGACGCCAAGTTTATGGGGGATGGCTGCTCGATCAGCATGTCATCCGCTTCGATGATGACCGATGCAGTCAAGGGCAAATCGGTAGAAGAAGCTCTCGAGCTGGCACACCGTTTTTCCGAGCTGATGCAAGGCAAGGAAATCGATGATTCCATTGACCTGGGTGATATTGAGGCACTGTCTGGCGTAGCCAAGTTCCCTGCTCGGATCAAGTGCGCGACACTGGCGTGGAAAGCACTAGAGCAAGGGATCAAACAGTCCGAACAGGAATAGTCATAGGCACAAGCATGTGAAAATAAAGGAGTGAATCAAGATGGCAAAAAAAGCCCCTGAGATACAGGATTATCAATACGGCTTTCACGACAAGGACGTATCGGTTTTCCGTACGAAGAAGGGTCTGACCCGCGAGATCGTCGAAGAAATTTCGAAGATCAAGGAAGAACCGGAATGGATGCTGGAATTCCGTCTGAAATCCCTGGATATTTTCAACAGCCTACCGATGCCAAAATGGGGTGGCGATCTGGACGATCTCGACTTCGACAGCATCACATACTACGTCAAGCCATCTGAGAAGCAAGGACGTAGCTGGGATGAGGTTCCGGAAGAGATCAAAGCTACCTTTGACAAGCTGGGTATTCCGGAAGCAGAGCAAAAGTTCCTCGCCGGTGTATCCGCACAGTACGAATCCGAGGTTGTTTATCACAACATGCAGGAAGACCTGGAGCAGTTGGGCGTACTTTTCTGTGATATGGATTCCGCTGTCAAGCTGCACCCTGAGATCGTGAAAGAGTACTTCTCGACCGTAATTCCGGCAGCAGACAACAAATTTGCTGCACTCAACTCGGCTGTATGGTCTGGTGGGTCCTTCATTTACGTTCCGAAAGGCGTAAAGGTAGAAACACCACTGCAAGCCTACTTCCGTATCAACTCGGAGAACATGGGACAATTCGAGCGCACGCTGATCATCGTAGACGAAGATGCATTCGTCCACTATGTCGAAGGCTGTACAGCGCCGATCTACAGCACGGATTCCCTGCACTCCGCTGTTGTTGAGATCATCGTCAAGGAACGTGCACGCTGCCGCTATACCACCATCCAAAACTGGTCCAACAACGTATACAACCTCGTGACCAAGCGTGCCGTTGCATACGCGGATGCCAACATGGAGTGGATCGACGGCAACATCGGTTCCAAGCTGACCATGAAATATCCAGCGGTAATCATGAAAGGACCACGTGCCAAAGGTACCGTTCTTTCGATTGCCGTAGCAGGTAAAGGACAGCATCAAGACGCAGGTGCGAAAATGATCCACCTGGCGCCTGATTGCACGTCCACGATCATTTCCAAGTCCATCTCCCGTGATGGCGGTAAAGTAACCTATCGCGGCCTGTCGCAGTTTGGACGCAAGTCGGAAGGCTCCAAGTCCAACATCAAGTGCGATACGCTGATTCTCGACAAGCTCTCCACGTCGGATACGATTCCGTACAACGAGATCATGAACGACCACATCACGCTGGAGCACGAAGCAACTGTATCCAAGGTTTCCGAGGATCAGCTCTTCTACCTGATGAGCCGCGGTTTGTCAGAAGCAGAGGCGACTGAGATGATCGTCATGGGCTTCATCGAGCCATTTACGAAAGAATTGCCGATGGAGTATGCGGTAGAGATGAACCGTCTGATCAAGTTTGAGATGGAAGGAAGTATCGGTTAACCCTTGCGCCACAAGGGTTTCCGGGCTTCAAAAGTGGGCTTGGCCCCATTTTTCCACAAAAGGGATAGCGATTCGTCCTCAATTTTCTTGGTAACATGAAAATACGTGTCTGCAGTGACTTTCACGCTTGCGTGCCAAAGTCATTCGGACACGTATTTTATATTTTCGCCGCCATCAATCAGATGCACGATGGGAAAATCTGAGGACGTACCCACCCATGACACCGGCCATTACTCCTTCAATAGAAGCGGTAAGAGAGACCAATTTTCCCGTGATAAATCCGACCGCCATGCCAATTGTGACAGCAATGATCGTCGCAAGTTGTAAATCGCTCACCAGATAAACTTGAATATTCATACCCAAGGAGATACTAGACATAGCACCTAACGCCATCGCGATGATCATGCCATCCATACAGGCGAGCTCGGACCGATTTTTATAGGTATACAGGAATTTTTCTACCTATGTGTTATTTCCTTTTTCGCCTGCACCCACATCTGCAAAAGATCGTGCATCTACTACCTCGACAAAGACATCTGAGAGCCACTTGTACCACCTCCTGCAATAACTAATGAACCTGTCAAAGAAAGTTGCGCAACTATGGATCGGCATTTTCTCTAATTATTCGAAAAATGGGTCTCATGATTACTCACATCCGGACAAATGGAAAAAAACCCGCCGCAGCAGGTCTTTTTACGTTCGTTGTAACACAGGAAACGGGACGATTATAGTTGCCTTTGGTGTACGCGGCTGTCCAGGCGAGAAAAACGAGTAGTCGAGGAAGCGAGTAGATTTCTGACCTTGTTACTGTAGACATTAGTTGAGACGCTTTAAACCTGATTAAAGTTGCGACTACTTGAGCGCAAGTCGTATACCTACTCGTGTACATAAGAAAAGACGCCGTCACGATAAGGATCTGGCGTCTGATCAAATATTAATCTCCGTTACTGAATGCCAAGCCAATCAATCCGTGCCATCCACTCGGTTACTCCAGCAACCCCAGTGCAAAATAAACCTTTTTGGTAACAATTCCGTTTGGAGGCAAATGATGGTCTCTTTGAAATTCTTTTAGGGCTGATGTAGTGCTGGAGCGGAACTTGCCATCACAGGATCCTTTGAAGTAACCCGCGTTTTTCAAGCGAGATTGAATCAGCTGCACATCTCCGCCCACATCGCCTTCCGCTAAATTTCTTGGATCGTGGCTGGTATGGCCCAATACATGTCCATGAATGGATACTTTCGTTCCTAGGGGAACCACCCCGTATAACTCGGTGACGTCCTTGTTATACATACGGATACAGCCGTGGCTCAGATGCTGTCCGATAGAGTGAGGTTTGTTCGTTCCGTGAATGCCGTAAACACCCCAAGGGACATTTAATCCAAGCCAGCGTGGTCCAAAAGAAGGACCCCAATTTTCCCCTTTATAAATGATTCGATATTCTCCAACGGGTGTGGGCGTAGACGGATCGCCAACAGCTACACTAAAAGTCTTCAATACTTGTCCATGCTTTTTCACGATGAGCTTGTGTTGTCTCGGATAGACTTCAATGGAATAGATGCCTTGTTCGTCTACAATTGGAAGTGAAGGATTCGCATAAGCAAAATGCTGATAGCTGGCTTCCGCTATGCTGGGCACCAGAAGGATGCTTGCAGCGACTCGGAGTGCAAGAGAGCGTATAGATGGATACCTCATGGTTAGTAATCTACCCAATCTTTTTTATTTTTGCTGGCATTTCCAAACCGACATCCGTTCTTATTCTGCTTCTCGTGAGAACTTTTATTACAGATGACATGGAGGGAGTGCATGTAAAAGTAACCAAGGGGAGGAGCCTTATCATTGGTTTTCTCATTCATGTATACTACAACTATAAACAAGATTTCTTTCTGTTCGGGACGGAGAATACCATATGATAGTAGTAAAGCAATTGCTGAAGCATTGTGGCAGCGCCTTTGGCTCCACAAGCGAGCTGTATCAATACGAAGCAGCGGATGTCCTGATTGCCGTTTTTCCACCCACGAAAAAGCGAGGATGCTGGACGTATGTGACGTTGGAGCTGCACAAAAAGGGTGCATGTGAGTGTGTGATGTACTCGTACCATTTTGATCCGGGGATGATCGCTCATTTGGCGTCAGCAGCTTCACAAGTGAGCAAGCATTGGGAAGAGGATCAGATTCGTTTGCACACAGGCTCCATTTATCGACTGGAGCAACCGATTGCAAACCAATCCCAGCTACAATATTTGCTGGCCACACCCCTTGATTTTGAGGAGGAGGGCTTTGAGTACTTTACAAATGGCGATGAGATCGTACGGTTGATGATGCTTCATGCGATTTCGGAAACGGAGGCCGCCTTTTTGCGGCAGTATGGCTTTGAAGCACTTGAAGCGTTGTTTGCGCATAACGAGGTAGATTCACTGGATGTGATGCGTCACCCTGCAATTTGAGGAGGGAGTGATCGAGATGAAGACAATCGGTATGAGAGTCACCGTCGTCGTGGAGCATCAGGGCTGTATCTTGCTGATCAAAGAGAAACGAAGCCGTGGCCAAGGCTACAGTCTGCCTGGAGGTCACATTGAGTTTTTGGAGTCCATCGCTGAAGCGACACGTCGAGAGGTGTGGGAAGAAACAGGGCTGCTGGTGGAGATGGAACGGATGCTCTGGGTAGATGATCGGATCGATCGGGCGGGTGCTGGAAAGCATACGATTGGCATTGCCGTTTTAGCCAAGCTGGTGGGAGAAGAGACGAACCCGATACCAGGCGGCTTGGAGGATGAGCAGATCGAATGGGCAGGCTGGGTATCCCTTGATGAATGGAAGTCGATTCCACTGCATCAAGGGACGGTTCGGCTGCAGGTCCTGAAGGCATTGACAGGACAAGGATACCTGCCGGATTACCTCGGAAACGTACTGGAAAAACAAGAGGAATAGGACAAACAAAAAAAGCGAACGTCTCCTTCAGGACTTGGCTACGCGAACGGTAGCGCTCCGCCCTTTGGCGACTGCAAGCACGACGATGATCGCAGCGACAATAGCTCCTATCGTAATGGATTCGGAGAGGAGTATCCAGGCGGCCAGGATCGAGAGAAAAGGCTGGAGGTACTGGATTTGCCCCACTTTGGCGACACCGCCGATCGCAAGCCCATGGTACCAAGCAAAAAAGGCGAGAAACTGACTGATGACGCTCACGTATCCAAAGCCAAGCCATGTAGACCAGGTCCCCTGCTTCAATTCCGCTAAAAGAGGTCCTGCGATCGGAACGACCAAAAAGGGGAAGGCGAAAACCAATGACCAGCTGATCACCTGCCAGCCTCCCATCGTTCGTGAGAGCTCTCCGCCAATTGCATAGCCGACAGCAGCAGACAGGACGGCGCAAAGCAGGGCGAGATCGGCCCAATGCAAGGAGCCCAGGCCAGCGCTGAAGGCGTAGCCGAGAATCGTCAGGCAGGCGACACTACTGGACAGCCAATACTTTCGCGATGGGCGCTCGCCAGAAAAGAATGCGGCTGCGCCAGCTGTTGCCAACGGAAGCAAAGCGACTACGATTGCGCCGTGAGTAGCGGGAACCTGGGACATTGCCAAAGAGGAGAACAAGGGAAAACCGATGACCACGCCTGCTGAAACGAGAAGCAGCTGTTTGCATTGTTGCCAGCTGGGAAACGGAACTCGTTTGATCATTAAGACAAGAGCCGCTAGCAGGGCGGCTGCTAATGCTCTACCCAGCCCGACAGAAATCGGGGAGAGGACATCGATTACCATTTTCGTACTAGGCAATGTCAGACTGAAGCTGCATACTCCCAATAGTCCAA
This sequence comes from Brevibacillus sp. AY1, assembly GCF_029870785.1. Lineage (NCBI taxonomy): Bacteria > Bacillati > Bacillota > Bacilli > Caryophanales > Paenibacillaceae > Brevibacillus > Brevibacillus sp. AY1. The sequence goes on along the minus strand of NZ_JAFLPN010000020.1, from coordinate 63,828 downwards.
AAAGCAACCCGGCTCGCTCGTCAGTCAGGCTGCTTTTTTCTTTTGCCAAAGCTTCTGCACGCATTGAAACCCCATCCTTTATCATGTCTTTCCTCTCATCTTAGGGCTGCCTCCTTTTCACGTATAGAGCCAATTGGCAGCAGGAAGAGTAGGCCAATTTGTCGAACGAAACGGGAAAGTGAACAAGGGAAAGCGCCGTAGGGGGGATCGACTGTGGAGTGGAAGCCGGAAAAAGAAGGCCGAGTGCCTGTATACAAACAGATCGCGAAGTGGCTGGAGCAGCAGATCATTGAGGGTGCGCTGCCTCCAGGTGTCTCTTTACCTGCCGAAAGAGTGCTGGCCAAGCGCTTTGGTGTTAACAGAGGGACCGTATCTGCTGCCTATGAAGACTTGCGCGCAACTGGCTTGCTTCAATCCTGGCAAGGAAGCGGTACTTGGGTGAGCCGACATCTGTGGGGTGTGCAGCAGGTCCCAAACTGGCACAACTATACCAATGGAGGAGCCTTTTTACCCGCCTACCCGTTGGCTCAGCGGATTCGGGAGGCCGTTTTTGATCCGTCTGTCATCAATTTGGCAAAAGCGGAGTTGGCTCCCTCTCTGATCCCTTCCTTGCCAAACAGGCTATATGAATCATACCTGGAGCTAGGCTACGCTCATCCCAAGGGAAATCCGGACCTGCGGGAGGATCTCGCCGTTCATTTGCTCGAGCAATACGGGATTGCCGCTTCTCCAGAGGAAATTCTGATCACCTCGGGTGCCCAGCAGGGGCTTCATCTGATTTCCCAGTGTTTACTGAGTCCGGGAGCTGCCATCGCGATGGAAGGGCCCTCTTACTTTTATTCACTGCCGCTCTTTATTTCGGCTGGCTTGCGCTTGTATCGACTGCCTATGGATCGGGAAGGAATCGTACCGGAGGAGATTCGCTCGCTGCATCAAAAGCACCGGATACGCATGGTATTCGTCAATCCTACCTATCAAAATCCCACGGGGATCGTAATGAGCCAGACGAGAAGGCGGCAGGTTCTCGATATCTGCAAGGAGCTGCGCATCCCTTTGGTCGAGGACGATGCTTATTACGCACTGACCATGCAGGATAACCGCAAGCCTCCCAAACCAATGAAGGCGATCGATACAAGCGGCATGGTTCTCTATGTGAACAGCATGTCGAAAACAATAGCACCCGGTCTGCGCATAGGCTGGCTGGTGGGACCGCGCTCTGTAATCGAAAGACTGGCTGATGCCAAGCAGCAAATGGACTTTGGTACGAGCAGCGTATCACAACAGATGGCCAGGGAGTTTCTCGAAAAGAGCAGGTATGAGACGCAGATGCAAAAATTAGCTGCCAGCCTGCTTCAGCAAAGAGAGACGATGCTTGAGGCCATGCAAAAGGAGATGAGCGGCCTGGCGGAATGGAATCTGCCGGAGGGAAGCTATCATTTCTGGTGCAGGCTGCATCGGCCATTGGATGAGAGGGAGCTATTAGATGTATCGATTCGGGCTGGCGTAGTCTTTACGCCGGGTGGGGTGTACGGAGCAGAGCCGGGCTGGCTAAGGCTGACCTATTCTTGGGAAACGAAAGACGCCATCCGGGAAGGGATTCGGCGTCTGGCTCAAGTGATTCTTTCCATGTAACCTATTTGCTTCGATAAGGAGAGCCATCCTTGTTCATACTAGAGTTACATATCCATGAAAGGAAGGGTGAGAGGATTGGGCTTTTCGTTGGTCATTGGATTTATCGAATCTCTTACTTCTTACTATTTGACTCTCGTCTTATTGATCACAGGGCTGATTCTCCGGTTCCGGTACTACGTGGCGTACAACAGCCGCCAGCTTGATCGGGATGCTGCGGTAGCCAAAGAAGACGGGGGCTACATTGGGATTGCTAATTCGTCCTGACATAGCCCTGGCTTCTGTCAGCTGTGCATGAATTCATAGTAGTTTCTACCCCCATTTTTTTTCGCGGCTTTGTCGATCGCGACTGCCATGACGATAAGACGATCCTGTTTCTCCACCCGATCCCAGCAGCCGGACAGCAAGAGAGGCAGGATCAGGAATGAGAAGATGAGCGCATGTACTTTCACGTTGGCTTTCGAGAATCAGGAGGAGGGGCACCAGACTGATCAGTGTCGCCCCAAGCCAGCTTGTCCATTTGTTCCATTCGACCACTTCCAAAATATTGCGTGGGAGTACCGCAATCAGAAAGACGACAGGAACAAACAGAAGGGAGATAACGCGATGCTCTTGCAGCTTGAGCAGCTGGGAAGTGATGAGACTGGCACAGTAGTGGAACATGACTATTGTGGTGACGGCAAATGGCACCCAGACCATCATCATGATAGAATCCAGTCGTTCGAGAAAAGCGCCAGGCACTTCTATGTTCTTGATAATGGACAATGTCGGGTATTCGTTCAGTACGACTTCGGATGATCCCATTACGGCGATGCTGAGTACCGTCAGCACCGTGTAGAGGACGACGGTGGTCCCAATCGCAAGGAGAGAGGCTTTTAGAGCCTGTGTAGGCTTTTCCATAAAGGGCTGAATAAACAGCAGGATTTCAAATCCCAGCAAGGAAAAGAACACGGTTGGAAAGGCGTGAAGGACAGGCAGTATGCCATCACCGAGCACGGGAAGCACCCGGCCAAAATCTGTTTCCCGAAAGATTTGTGTCAGGACGATGAGAAGCAGAAGCAAGGTGGCGGGCTGAATGACTTCATTAAACCTGGAGAAGGAATATTGGTATTGTCTTACATGAACAAGAAAATATTCATTGTAAATTTCTGTAAAATCAAAAACTGGCAAAACGCAACCTTTTTCGACCTCATTCGTATGAAAAATAGAGGCAAGTATGGAAAGGGGTGACAAATAATGGGCGCGTTGGAAACCGTGTTTCTTGTCTGCCTGGTCGCAGGCCTCGTCTATGCGCTGGTGACTCTGCTCTTGGGTGATGCGATTTCGGATATGCTGGGTGAACTCCATCTTCCTATTTTTCAGCCGATCTTGCTCGTGAGTGGAATAACGGCATTTGGTGGTTCCGGCTTTTTGCTGACTCGTCTGACGGATTTGCCTATGGCTGCGGTATTGATCATCGCCATATTCATAGGCATTTCGCTGGCGATGGCGGCCTACTTTCTGTGGGTCAAACCGATGAACAAGGCCGAGACTTCTACGGGTTATTCCATGAATCAGCTGCCTGGAAAAATCGGTGAAGTGGGAACGACCATCCCCGCGCAAGGACTGGGTGAAGTGCTAGTCAGCATGGTCAGCGGAACGACTTACCATATGGCGGCAAGCGTAGACGGGGAACAGATCCCTGCAGGTATGCGTGTCGTAGTCGTGGAAGTGCGTGATCACGTGCTTTACGTTACCCCTTTCCCGGACAATTATGAAAAAGGAGATGAATAAAAAATGGATTTGTTATTCGGGTCACCTGTGCTCATGGTTGTTACTCTAATCGTCGTCGTATTTGTGGTATTGGGTCTTGCATTCTGGGCTCGCTACAAGACTGTAGGTGCAGACGAGGCCATGATCGTAACGGGAAGCTATCTGGGCAGCAAAAACGTGCTGTCTGATGATTCGGGCCGCAAAATGAAAATCGTTAGAGGTGGCGGTGCTTTTATTCTGCCCATTTTTCAACAGGCTAATTTTCTAAGTCTTCTGTCTCATAAGCTGGATGTTTCAACACCTGAGGTCTATACCGAGCAAGGTGTTCCGGTCATGGCTGACGGGGTCGCCATTATTAAAGTTGGCGGGTCGATCGAAGATATTGCCACCGCAGCTGAACAGTTTATGGGCAAAACGGATGAAGCGCTGAAAACAGAAGCTCAGGAGGTTCTCGAAGGGTATCTGAGAGCCATTCTGGGAAGTATGACCGTCGAGGAAATCTACAAGAACCGGGAGCGATTTGCCCAAGAGGTTCAAAGTGTAGCGACGAAAGACCTGAAAAAGATGGGGTTGTCCGTCGTCAGCTTTACGATCAAGGATGTGCGTGATAAAAATGGCTACCTCGCTGCACTGGGGATTCCACAAATCGCGGCAGTAAAGCGTGATGCGACGATTTCTCAAGCGGATGCCGACAAGGAAGCACGGATCAAGCAGGCACAGGCAGAGGAAGAAGCACGCAAGGCAGAGGTTTTGAAAGAGACGAACATCGCGGAAGCAGAGAAGGAAAAAGAACTGAAGGTTGCGGCTTTCAGACAGGAACAGGACAAAGCGCGAGCAAGTGCTGACCAAGCCTATAAATTGCAAGAAGCTGTAGCCAAGCAACAGGTTACAGAAGAGGAAATGAAGGTAGAGCTGGTCCGCAAGCAAAAAGAGATCGAGCTGGAGGAAAAGGAAATTCTCCGCCGGGAAAAGCAATACGACGCAGAAGTCAAGAAAAAAGCCGATGCGGATCGCTATTCGGTAGAGCAATCGGCTGAAGCGGAAAAAGCGAAGAAATTGCGCGAAGCAGACGCCGTCAGCTATCGCATCGAGGCTGAAGCCAAGGCGATGGCAGAACAGAAGCGTCTCGAAGGTTTGGCGATTGCCGAAGCCGAGCGGGCAAAGGGTGCCGCGGAGGCAGAAGTAACCAAATTGAAGCTGGAAGCCGAAGCGGAAGGGAAGGAAAAGCTGGCAGAGGCTTTCGAAAAGTTCGGTCAGGCTGCAGTATTGGATATCGTCTCCAAAATGTTGCCGGAATTGGCAGAAAAGATCGCCGAGCCGATGAAGGCAATCGACAAGGTCACGATCGTCGATGCGGGCGGCGGACAAGGCGATGGTGTCAATCGCCTCAGCGGCAACGTAACCAAACTGATGGCGCAGCTGCCTGAAATGCTCAAAGACGTATCCGGGTTGGATATGAACAAGATGATCAGCGACTTTATGCAAAAGGAACCTTCGCACGCTGTACAGAAAACCGATGCGGCTCCCGAAGCGCAAGCAACGGAATCAGCAGAGAAAACAGAATAGATCTGATGAAATCCCCTTCTGTATGAAGGGGATTTTTGTTATACTATCGGAAAGTGTTGAGTGCGCTAAAGCGCTAAAAAGATTAGCGGAAGATAGTATAAGTGCAACTAAGGCTCCGCCAAAAGCTTGGCGTAGCCAAGTTTTCTAATGTAAAAACGCTGGGATTGCTTAATCCATGCCTAGCTGTTTGATTTGGTTGCGATACTTCATCAGCTCACTTACCGTGACAAACTGATACCCTCGTTTTTGCAGCTCAGGCATGATCTCCCGCAGGGCATCTACAGTTTGCTTGCGGTTCCCACCGTAGTCATGAAAGAGAACGATATCGCCGTTTCTTGCGTTGTTCAATACCTTGTTCGTGATCTTTTTCACGCCTGGATCGCTCCAGTCACGCGTATCCTGATGCCAGGACCACATGACGACCAAAAAACCAGCGTCTTTGGCGACATGGACGAGTGATTCGTTGTAGACTCCTCCCGGTGGCCGAAACAGATGTGGGCGCAACCCAGTATGCTTGTAAATTTCTTCTTGGGTAGCCAGGACTTCCTCGCGCAGATTGGCTGGGGAGATTCTGCGCACATCTGGATGAGTATACGTGTGATTTGCCAGCTCATGCTGTTGCTCCATCAATAGGCGTACAACTTGTGGATGGGCCTTCACGCGTGAACCGACGACAAAAAAAGTCGCCTTGGCATTGTACTCCTTGAGCAGCTCTGCAATCTGAGTCGTATACCGAGGGTCCGGGCCATCATCAAAGGTAAGGGCGATTACTTTACTCTTGGTCGGTACCTCCCAGACGATTTCACCACGCGTCTCGTAGTACTCACGTTCCTTCTCCTTGTCCTTGGCAAGTACGGACCCCGTCTGATCAGGGAACAGGAGGGTGATTCCGACAATCAGACACCACGTGATCATTTTGTTCATGGTTTTCACTCCTTGCGCCATGTGCGACATCATGAAGGGGAACTATGCACTGTTACTATGTGCAAACTGGATTTGAATATGTGGAACAATAGGGACGGAACCGATCTGGAATGATTTGCATGTCGGTGCGTGATAATGATGAAACCGGGTTAAATGCGGTTATTTTTATGTCCGTTCCAAAAAGACACTTGTGCTTTTTGGGAGGATACCGTAATCTAATAACATGTTTGTCTGGAGAAAAGATGAGAAACCCAGGCAGAAGCTAGAGACAGATGGAGGAGTCGGAGATGAAGGTTGCCAAATTCGGAGGGACTTCGCTGGCCAATGCGGAGCAGATCAAAAAAGTATGCAACATCATCAGGGCAGACAAGGACAGACGTCTTGTTGTCGTTTCTGCCCCTGGTAAACGATACAAGGATGACAAGAAAGTAACGGATTTGTTAATCAGCTATGCCGAGGCATTCCTGAAAAATGGAGTGGCTCAGCAAGAAAAACAGGCGGTTTTCGAGCGCTATCAAGAGATTGTGCAGGAACTGGGGCTTTCGAGTGGGGTCGGTCAACAGATTGAAGCCGAGCTGGAGGAAGTACTTAGCAATCGGGCGGGACTGTCATCGGAGCGTTTTGTCGATGCGGTAAAAGCGGCGGGCGAGGATAATAGCGCCAAGGTTGTCGCTCACTACCTGCGCTCCTTGGGAGAGGATGCGCATTACGTCAATCCGCGTGAAGCAGGAATGCTCGTAACAGACGAGGCGGGAAATGCTCACGTGTTGCCTTCCGCTTATGAAAAGCTTAAACAGCTTCGGGACAGACAGGGAATCATCATCTTTCCCGGATTCTTCGGCTACTCGGAAGCGGGTGAGCTGGTCACGTTTTCCCGCGGTGGATCGGATATTACCGGCTCCATTCTCGCTGCTGCTGTAAAAGCATCTGTATACGAAAACTTTACCGATGTGGACTCCGTCTATGTGGTCAATCCAAATCTGGTAGAAAACCCTGTGGAAATCAAGGTGATCACATACCGTGAGATGCGCGAGCTTTCGTATTCCGGGTTTAGCGTTTTTCATGAAGAAGCGCTGATCCCTGCGTATCAGGCGGAAATTCCGGTATGCATCAAAAATACAAACAACCCGTCTGCTCCGGGCACGATGATTGTGTCGGAGAGGGAGCCTTCAGCCAACCGGGTATCCGGTGTTGCCAGCGACAGCGGATTTTGCAGCATTTACGTCAGCAAGTACCTGATGAACAAGGAAATCGGCTTCGGACGCAAGCTGCTGCAAATCCTTGAGGAAGAAGGGCTGTCCTACGAGCATACGCCATCTGGTATTGACAACATTTCGGTCATTTTGCGTGAACGGGATCTGACGCCAGCCAAGGAAGCTCGCATCGTAGAACGCATCAAGACTGAGCTTCAGGTAGACGACATCGCGGTACAGCATGATCTCGCACTGGTCATGATTGTGGGCGAAGGCATGCGTCAATCGGTTGGCACTTCTGCTCGCGCGACAGCAGCCTTGGCCGCAGCAGAAATCAACCTGGACATGATCAACCAGGGCTCCTCGGAAGTGAGCATGATGTTCGGCGTAAAGGCATCTGATGCTGATCGCGCCGTGATTGCGCTGTATCAAGCCTTTTTTGTCCAGGATGAAGTAGAGCTCGCCAAACAAGATCGTCACATGACATCGATGATGCGATAAGCGCGTTCGACAAATGATCCGTTCTGCCATTGATAGACCCGCCACGAAGGAGTGGCGGGTGTTTCCATTCCGACGATCCAGTAGCTCAGAGCGGGATAGTGCCATCCAGCGGCGTCGCGTCGGGAAGGGATAGGCGGGGCATGTGGATGTGTGTGAAGCACGCCGAGCCACTGCTGATTGGACTCGCGTATGCTTTGCAGAGCCTGGATAAAGCTGGGACCATCCCAGCCAAAAGTATGCATGTCCCGAGTGGATGTGGGCATTGCGATATGATGGGTGATCGTGGCCTCTTGGCCGCAAAGCATGGCTGAATATTCGTACGGCAAGGCCTCTTGCGCTTCCTTCAAGAGGTTTTTGGCTACTTTCCGGTCAAGGGATAGTTTGGTATTCTTAAACGCAAAGGGTTCACCCAACAGTTCGATGTTCATGGTGGTCCTCCGTAAGTACGTGATCAATTTAAAGGTTGAACGGGGGGATGGTGCGGATGAGTACGATTCAGATAGGTGTTTGTGGCTGGGGAGATCATGACGATTTGTACACCCAGGGCGTGCGCAGTCGGGACAAGCTCTCCGTATATGCCAGCCACTTTCCAATCGTGGAGCTGGACAGTTCCTTTTACGCTATTTTACCACAACGAAATTATGAAACATGGGTCAAGGAAACGCCTGATCGTTTTGGCTTCATTGTGAAGCCGTACCAGGGGATGACCGGACATACGAGATCGGATGCAGGAATGGATCGCCAGGCGATGTTTCGCCAGTTTGAGGAAAGCATTCAGCCGCTCGTGAATGCGGGCAAACTAAAGACACTTCTTTTTCAATTCCCGCCCTGGTTTGATTGTACCAGAGAGAATGTTCAATACGTGCAGGCTTGTCGCCAGGAGATGGCTGACTATCCCTTTGCTGTGGAGTTCCGGCATCAGAGCTGGTTTGAAGAACGCTACCGAGAGCGGACGCTCGATTTCTTGAAGAAGCTTGAGGCCACCCATGTCCTGTGCGACGAGCCTCAGGTCGGTCTCGGCTCTGTACCGATTGTGGTCGGGGTGACTCAACCTGCGCTGGCGCTGGTACGCTTTCACGGACGCAACAACTCCGGCTGGCGTGATCAAGGGGAAGGGCAAAACTGGCGGGATGTCCGCTATTTGTACCGCTACAGTGAAGAAGAACTGCGGGATTGGGTGCCGCATATTCAAACGATCGCAAATGAGGCGGAAGAAGTGTGCATCTTGTTCAACAACAACTCGGGTGGGGATGCGGTAACCAACGCCAAGCAGTTTAGTAACATGCTGGGGCTTGAGCCGAGCGGGTTGAATCCCAGACAGATGGAACTGTTTTAGATAAAGAAAGAAGGGGAGCTATGTTTGTTGCTATTGCTGTACTATTTCTGTTCATTGGTGTCGCTGCAGGTGTCGTAGGGAGTATCGCCGGACTGGGTGGCGGGATTTTCTTCGTCCCTGCGTTACTGTTTTTTGCCAATTTGTACATGCCAGGCTCGATGACTCCACAGGTTGCAGCCGCTACATCCCTTGTGGTCATTGCGGTAACTGCCCTGTCATCGTCCATTTCTTATATCAAGCAGAAAAAAGTGGATATGCAGAGTGCCTTGCTTTTTTTTATCGGAAGCGCTCCCGGTGCTATCGTAGGTGTTTACCTTAATACATTACTAGAAACGACCCAATTTACACTTCTCTTCGGCTTGTTTCAGCTTAGTATGTTCGTTTTGCTGATGGTGAAGGACAAAATCCAGCCACGTCAGTTGAATTGGGATGTGAAGCGTCATTTCATCGACAATGAAGGCAAGGAATACGAATATGGATACAGCCGCTGGATGGCGATTCTTGTCGCCTTTTTTGTCGGCATCACGTCTTCCTTGTTCGGTGTGGGAGGCGGTGTGCTGATGGTGCCAGCCATGATCATCCTGTTCCGTTTTCCACCTCACATTGCTGCTGCCACTTCCATGCTGGTCATCTTGTTTTCGGCTGTCGTAGGCTCGGTCACGAATGTCTGGCATGATCATGTGAGCTGGTTGTATGCGGCGATGCTGGCGCCAGGCGCATGGGCTGGCGGCAAGATGGGAGCTTTTGCGGCAAGCAGGATGAAAGGCAAGACGATCGTGCTGTTGCTTCGGGTTCTTATTCTGGGGATTGCGATACAAATGATTGGAGAGACCGTGCTCGGATAATCTCCGGGAAAGAGAGGGAGGGGAGATCGTGGCGGACACCTGTACCTTGCATATGCTGCATACCAATGATTTGCACAGTCATTTTGCGAGTATGCCCCGTATCGCCACCTGTCTTCGCACGCATCGGAAGGATTGGGAGCAGCGGGATGAGCGCGTGCTGACCCTCGACATCGGCGATCATCTGGACCGGATGAGCATGATCACAGAAGCGAGCTTTGGCAAAGTCAATGTGGAGATCATGAACCGGAGCGGCTATCAGTATGCGACCATCGGAAACAACGAAGGCATCACGTTGACAAAGTCCAAGCTGGATGACCTGTATGAAGCAGCCGCTTTTACGGTGATTGCAGGCAATTTGCTGGAGGGCGCGGACGACACTGTGCCCAAGTGGGCTGTTCCTTACGCGATTCATCAATGGTCCGATCTGCGGGTAGCCTTGCTCGCAATGACGATTCCCTATCCGCACTCCTACAAAAGCATGGGCTGGGAGATCAGGGAGGTATTGCCGTTGCTTGTCGAGCAAGTCGCTGCTTTGCGCTCGCAGGCTGATATTATTGTGTTGATGTCCCATCTTGGCTATCAGGAGGATTGTCGCCTGGCAGAACAGGTAGATGGGCTGGATGTGATATTGGGTGCACATACCCATCACCTCTTGGAGCACGGTGTACGGGTAGGAAATACCTTGATTGCACAGACAGGGCGCTTCGGACAATACGTCGGCCATGTACGGTTGGTCTGGGACAGGACGGCCGGACAGATCACCGAAGCTGAAGCAGAGGTATTGGCTTCCGAAAAGTATCAGCAGGCAGAGGATATCGTTGCCGTCATTCAAAGGGAAGAGAAGAAGGCGGAAGAGCTGCTTTCCCGACCGCTGACCGTGCTTGGAACAGATTTGTTGATGAATTGGGAACAAGAGACGCCGTTCGCTTCTTTCCTTGCTGCCAGTATCCGCGAGAAGACGGGAGCCGAGATCGGGCTGGCCAATGGCGGACTCCTGCTCTCTGATCTCCACCACGGCAGCGTAACGTCAGCAGATCTCTTGCGTTGTGTGCCCCACCCGTTGAATCTGTGTGCTGTCACCTTGACGGGCGAGCAGCTCGGTCAAATTCTGGAACAGGCGATCCAGCCCGAGATCGTCAGGAAGAGGCTGTACGGTTGTGGATTCCGTGGACAGATCGAGGGCTGGATGGGTGTGGACGGCTTGCAGATCCAGTACCTCCCAGCCGAGCGGCCGAGCATCGTGTCCATTGAAGTGAACGGTCAGCCACTGGTGAGTAATCAGGAATATCGGGTCGGCACAGTGGATATGTTCATGTACAATCGACTGTTTCCAACACTTTTACAGGGAAGCGATATCCGCTTTTTCCTGCCTGCCATGCTCCGCGAGATTCTGGCAGAGACACTCTGCAATGAGCAAATGCTGCTTGGCGCGTTTTCACCCAGATGGATTCCGGTCGAGGCTGGCTGAGGCTGTACGTACACCTTTCCGCTTTTCATGTCATAGGATATATCGCCATGAAGAGTGACGAAGGAGGATGTGCGATGGTCGAAGTACAGCCTATTCATTTTCCAGAAGGAACAGCAATTGCGGTGAGTGTCCAACTGCCCAAGACGACGCTATTGGCAGTCACGACAGACCGAGGGTATATCATGTGCGGCGCGCTAGATGTCGGTCTGCTGAATGAACGTCTGGCCAAAAGAGAGATTATTGCCGGGCGTGCAGTAGGGGTAAAGACCATTCAGGAGCTGTTGGATGCTCCGCTGGAATCCGTGACGATAACAGCTGAAAATATGGGGATTACAGCAGGAATGATCGGAAAAGACGCGATTGTCAAAATGCTGTAGAAGCAACCTGGCCAAAGCAAAAGCCTTTGTCGAACGATGACAAAGGCTTTTCGCCATAACATTGTGCAAAATATCGTGTAGAATCGAGTCGAATCACGCTATAATAGGTGTACCATGATGAAAGGCGAATGTTGGAAAATATGAGACTGATATCGATTCGAAAATGTCGTCCGGGTGATACCCTGGCGCGCTCTATTTATACGGAAACCGGCATGGTGCTTGTCGGTGCGGGTGTAGAACTGACTGACCGCATGCTGACCAGACTGAAAGCGAAAAATATAACAAGCCTATATATCCAGGATAAACGGACTGACGATATTTTTATTGAAGGTGTCATATCTGAAGAGACGCGCAGAGAAGCGATGTCGATCATTCATGAGACCTTTTCTGCGGTGAACGAATTTCCTCAAAAATGGCAGCAGATTTTTTCGGACAGGTCCTTTGGGCGACAATTGCGCCAGATCATGGCTGCGGTTGCTGACGAAATGAAGGGCTGCCGCTCCGCGATGAATCTGATGGCAGATGCATGTGCTTTCGATAATTACATCTTTACCCATTCCTTCAATGTAGCGCTTTATAGCTCTGCGCTGGCCATGAAGAGTGGCTTTTCGGAAAAGGAAATCATGGAAATCGGCATTGGTGGTATGCTGCACGATATCGGCAAGATGAATGTACCCGACGAAATCCTGAAGAAGCCTGGCAGATTGACGCAGGAAGAGTTTGAGTTGATGAAAAAGCATACGGAGATCGGTTTCGAGCTGCTGCGCAGGCAAGACGAGATTCCCTTGCTGGCAGCGCACTGTGCGTATCAGCATCACGAACGCTGGGACGGTTCCGGCTACCCTCGCCAGCTGAAGGCCGAGGAAATACATCCGTACGCTCGCTTGATGGCAGTCGCGGATGTCTTTGACGCGCTGACGACACATCGCATCTACCGGGAGCCGATGCTGCCGCATGAAGCGATGGAGGTCTTGTATTCGGGAGCAGACAGACTGTTCGATCAGAAATACGTTTTGGCGCTTCGAGACACCATCGCCCTTTACCCGTTGGGACTTAGTGTCACGCTGAATTCAGGGGAGGCGGGGGTCGTCGTGGATGCCAATCAGGGGCTGCCGAGCCGTCCGATCATTCGCATCCTCGCTGACGAAAATGGCAATCAGCTGGACGAGCCTTATGAATACGACCTTTCCAAGCGACTTCATTTGATGATTGTGGCCTGTGACGAGCTGGTATAGCAGTCGTTACAGCCATTCTTTCTTTTTAAAAATGACAAACATGGTAATGCCAATCGTGGCCATGCTGCCGAGTACAATGTAGTAGCCGTAGGGAGAGCTTAATTCTGGCATGACATCAAAGTTCATACCGTAGATGCCCGTTACGATCGTCAGTGGCATGAAGATTGTCGTCAATGCGGTGAAGATGCGCATGATGTCATTCGCTCGCCCGGCGAGTGCTGCCTGGTATGCTTCTCGCAAGTTGCCGATCAGGTCGCGGAACGTATCAAAGCTTTCCACGACTTTGACGGCGTCGTCTACGATGTCACCGAAATACTTTCGCAGGTAAGGATCGATCAGTGGAAGTTCTTTTCTGTGCAATTCATCAATTAAATACCGCTGCGGCAACAGCATTTTACGCGCGTACAGGATTTCACTGCGCAGACCGATAATTTGTTCGAGATGGGATTTCCGCGTATTCATTAATATTTCTTCTTCCAGATTCTCAATAAGATCCTCGATATTCTCAATCACGTCAAAAAAGCGATCCACAATATCATCGATCAGATAGTACAGAAAGGCAGCAGGACGATTGATTTCCTTTTCCCGGATGAGGGAGAGCATTTGCTCCAGCTCAGGAGCTTCCTGCTTGGTCACCGTGATGATGGTCGTACTGCCGAGAAACAGGTTGATTTCGCGCAGGAAGATATCTTGATTGTGAAACGTAATGCCATTGACCACGAGAAAATAATGATCGTCGTAGACTTGCAGCTTAGGACGCTGTTCCTCTTCATCGATGCAATCCTCCACGGCTAGATGGTGCAAGCCGAAGAGAGGCTGCAACACGGATAGATCGAAAGGGGTAGCGTCTATCCAGTAAAATCCGTTGTCTGGCGCAAGCAATGTCTGCTCGATGTCATCAATCGGAGTGAGTATTCCGTTCTGGATCAGTTGTATGTTCATGGATTTTTCTCCTGCTGGTGGTTTGATTTGCTAGGACTATACGCGGCCAGATCTCGCGGAGGATCAAGTCGTATGCCGACCGAAGGGCTTCGTGGCTTGGCGGAGAAAACACCGTCTGTTGCCCATTTCCCGGCTTATCCATCCCGTTCCCCCCTTTTTTCGCTCCCTACATTAAAGAAGGTATGATCCGTTGTTTGTCTCTTATCCCCGCGTGGATCGTATCCTCATTAGTCTTCCTCATTTTGCAAAAGCACTCATCCGCATTTTACCATATATGGCGGGAACGCTGAAATTGGCAGGACAGGCCGGGCTATTGACAGAGTAGGAACAACGGCTGAAAATGGTTGTAAGATATTTTTTCTGAAAAATCGGATAAATACGGAGGGAACGCGATGACTCGTACGCGCGATGTAGTCTGGCAGCCGTCACAAGAACAACAACAGCAGAGCAATCTCTGGCGTTTCATGGAACAGGAGCAAATCGCGGATTATCCCACCTTGCTCAAGCGCTCTGAAGAAGATGCGAGCTGGTTCTGGGATGCATTTATCCGTTTTGCCGACATTCAATTTGCCCAACCTTACGACCAGGTACTGGACGATTCGAATGGATTGTCAGACCCCAAGTGGTTTGTTGGCGGAAAGATCAATCTGGTTCATAATTTTCTCGATAAATGGGCGCAAAATCCCTCTACGGCAGAACGCATGGCTCTGATCTGGGAAGGGGAAGGGGGAGAGGAGAAACGCTACAGCTTCCTTGAGCTTTACAGGCAGGTGAATCGCTTTGCCCATACGCTGGGAAGATTGGGCGTGGAGCGGGGAGACCGTGTAGCGATCTACATGCCGATGATTCCAGAAACCGTAATTGCGCTTTACGGGATCTACAAGGCGGGAGCTATTGCCGTGCCGCTATTTTCCGGGTTTGGTCCAGAAGCTGTCGCGGTTCGCTTGCGTGATGTGGAGGCCAAGGCAGTCGTCACGGCTGACGGCTTTTATCGTGGCGGGCATCAGGTTTTGCTCAAGCACGTGCTGGACAAGGCACTGGAGACAGTTCCTTGTGTTCAGGCGGTTTTGGTTGCAGCGCGATTGGGCGAAAAAGTGCTGCTAACACCTGGACGCGACTGGCATTGGAACGAATGGATGGAGCAGGTGCCGGACCAGTATGAGACCGTAGCTACAGACGCGGAAGAGGTCTGCATGGTCAGCTATTCCTCAGGTACGACGGGGAGTCCGAAGGGAATCGTCCACGTACATGGTGGGATCGCAGTCAAAACAGCGGAGGTCGGGATGTTCATCTATGACATCCGGGAGAACGATGTTTTTACGATGATCACGGATTTTGGCTGGATGATGGGGCAGCTACCGCTCTTTTCGGCCCATAGTGTAGCAGCTCCTTTCCTGATGTACGAAGGTAGTCCGATGCATCCGGATCCAGGGAGAATCTACCGGCAGATTGAGAAGCATCAGGTAAGCGTGTTCGGCGCTCCAGCTACTGCCTTGCGGTTGCTGAAAACCTACGCGGAGCCATTTCGGGAAAAAGCAAACCTGGACTCGCTGCGAATACTGGGGCACACCGGAGAACCAATCGATGAGGAGACCTGGAGCTGGTATTTGTCATGGACGGACGGAAAGGCTCCCATCATTAACGGTAGCGGGGGTACAGAGGTTTTCGCAGAAATCCTGTCCTCGATCAGCATTTTGCCGCAAAAGCCCACTTGCCTTGGAGCGACGCCAGCTGTAGGAGCGAGGGTCGTAGATGAGTCGGGAAAACCAGTGGAGCGAGGCAAGGCGGGCTACCTTGTCTTTACGGTTCCACAACCGGCACAGACGCGAGGCTTTTGGCGAAATCGCCAGCGGTACATGGACACCTATTTTCCACTCGGAAATGAGATGTGGTGGCAGGGGGATATCGTGCTGGTAGACGAGGAGGGCTATTGGTTCCATCATGGGAGAGCCGATGATGTGATCAAAGTATCGGGGAGAAGGACAGGGCCAGGAGAGCTGGAGGATGTCGTATGCCAGTACCCGGATGTATTGGAAGCCGCTGCGATTGGCGTTCCCCATCCGATGAAGGGCGAAGAGATTGTGCTGTTCGTCGTGCCGACACCGAAATCCCGTCTTGATCCGGATGCGTTAAAGCAGCATGTGTCTGCCAAGCTGGGTAAACCGTACGAGCCGGGTGAAATACACCTGGTAGCAGACCTGCCGAAGACCCGTACGCAAAAGATCATGCGCAGACTGATGAAACAGCATTATTTATCTCAGGCGCTCGGGGATACCTCCAGTCTGATGAATCCTGGAGCATTGAACCAATTGCCGAGAAGACAAAAAATGAAACAAGGCTAAAAGGCATAAATTAAGAAGAAGGCTTCGTCAAATGATTTTTTTGACGAAGCTTTATTTCTTCAGCGAATCGTGTTTCTTACTATGTTTACAGAAATCAAAAGAAAGGTATATAATTCATAGGATATATTGAAATCATAATATCTATTGAATTTATTATAAGAGTGTAAATACCTATAGGGTTAAGAAGGAGTCCAATCAATGAGTACTCGTCCGTTTTCCAGCTTGTTCGGAGTAAAAGGGAAATCTAATGGTGAATCATTTTTTGGTGAGGTAAAGGAGCAAGGGGAAGTTCACATCGCCCCAGGTTCTCTTTTGTCAAGACAGCTAGAGCTTATTCATCTGACTGAACACGATTTGTCCATAGCCAAAGCGATCCAACCTGTAATCATTCAAAATATTAATAAAATTGTCGATGCATTCTATGACAATATTGCCAACGAAGAACTGCTCATGACGATTATCAATAACAACAGCACGATCGATCGACTGAAGCAGACGCTAAACCGCCACATCACCGAGATGTTTTGCGGCAAGATCGACAGTGAGTACATCGCACAGCGCAGCCGGATTGCGATCATCCACATGCGCATTGGTCTGGAACCAAAATGGTACATGTGCGCGTTTCAAAATCTCCTGGTCTCAATCATGGGACTACTGGACGAAGCGATCAAGGACAAGCGTGAATTCGTACAGGCGATCCAGGTCGTGACGAAAATCCTCAACATCGAGCAGCAAATCGTCCTGGAAGAATACGAAAATGAGCATGAGCGCGCGCGTCAGAAGGAACAGAAGAAAAAAGACGAGCTGCGCGTCGCTCTGGCCAACTCTGCGCATGAGCTTGCTGCTGTAGCAGAGGAAAACAGCGCTTCTGTCGAGCAATTGACCGAACAGGCTCGAGAAGTAGTACGCTTTGCCGAGAATGGGACAGGCTATTCCAGCAATGCGCAGCGCCTTTCCCAGGAAGGTAAAGAGAAGCTGGAGAACCAGCAGGATCAGATGAAATTGATTCAAAACAGTGTTCACCAGATCTCGGATGAAATGAAAATGCTCGAGGATAACGCGGAAAAAATCCGTGGAATTGTCGATGTCGTGACTGCTATTGCGGAGCAAACCAATCTGTTGGCACTGAACGCTGCTATTGAGGCAGCGCGTGCTGGCGAGCAGGGACGTGGCTTTGCGGTCGTTGCCGATGAAGTGCGCAAGCTGGCCGAGCAGACCAAAAAGTCGGTATCCGGCGTCCGTGAGCTGATCGAAAAAACCAATCAGCAAACGGTTGTATTGTCTGCTGTAGTCCATGAAATTCAGACACTCGTTCACTCCAGTACAGCTATGACCAATGAAACGAACGCATTCTTCGAAGGGATCATAGAAGCAGTGGCCGACAGTAAAGAGCAGAGCAGCCAAATCCAACGTGAGCTGGAAAACTTCTTCCGCGTCATGGAGGATATGAACCAGGCCGTAGCGCAGGTAGCTTTCTCTGCGGATGAACTGTCTGACATCACTGAAAATCTGTAGACGAGCCAGCAGGTAAACGAATAGAAGCAGAGGTACATCGTCTTGCATGAGGGCGGTGTGCTTCAGTATGTAAAAAGAGAAACCAGGGTTTCTCTTTTTTTGTACTATCGGAAAGTTTAAGTGCGCTAAAGCGTTAAAAGATTAGCGGAAGATAGTATAAGTGCAACTAAGGCTCCGCCAAAAGCTTGGCGTAGCCAAGTTTTCTAATGCGTGTGTTCCGGAGGAGTGGTTTATACGCAAATCCACCTTTACCGGTCAGGAGACGTTTTTTCCAAAGGATTTAATTCTCTCTCGCATCGATCAAATCATCAACAAAAAAGATGATTTATCGCTAGATGAATTGGCAGAGAAGCTGTCCCATTCTCCATTGTTGCCTGATCTATATGCGACTTCAGATGATTTAAAGGAACGTAACATTGTTTCGGTAATTGTGTTAGACCGTTATGGAGCCTCACCGGGCAGCGAACAAGCGGCAGTCTATTCCTTTCAACAAATGCTACCGCTTTTTACGATCAATCAGCTGCTAGCCAATGGCGAGATCAGTCTGGAAGAAGGGGGGCTGTTGCTGGAAACGCTGAACGAGCAATGGCCAAAGCCGGATGGCAAACCCTATGAACTTCTGTTTTTCAGGAAGATGGGGGTGTCTTCGTGCCTGCTGGTATCCGTTCCGGCAGATCTTCATTTTGATAAAGGTGTGAAAGTGGTCGCGCGAATTTCGCTGGTGGAGCTGGCGGAGCAATTGAAGGGCAAGCTGATCTAAGGGGGAAATCATATGTCTCGATCAGAACGCGAAGCAAACGATTTACCCAATCTGAAGACTGGTCGTTAATGAGCGTGGGGGCATGGGCAGGAACATATCTGATCTCGCATATCCGGCTTCCACTCATGACTGGCCTTTTGATGACATCGCTTTTGTCTGCAATAGCGGTTACGGTTGCATTTTACGGAAGCCAGCTTTGGAGCGTGTTGCTGCTACTGAGTGTAGCAGGGGTTTTTACGGGAGCTGCCCAGGTTTGCAAAAATACGCTTCTTCAGCAGGCAGACAGCTGGATTCGAGGCAGAGTGATGGGCAATCAGAACACGCTCAGTCGCAGTGGTTCCTGTAACGAGGGTTTCTTCCAAAGGCTATAGTCTTTTTTAGGCTTTTTCACCATAGGATGTACCAACTGGGAGGTGACGGGCTTGGCGATGTTTCGACCCCGTCGGCGTTGGAGAAACCCGCTTTCCCGAACCAAAGCCTTCATGATCGCGTTGGTCATCTTTCTGGTCATGACCATCCAGTCATTGGTATTCCTTGAAAAGCGGCTGGAGCCCACGCTTTTGATTCTCGCCTCGCAAAAGGCTGAGCAACTCGCAAAAGATGCGATTACAGATGCTGTGACCAAGCGGATTTCCCAACAAGGTGTCGACTTTAATCAGATTGTCATGATCGAGAAAGACAATGAGGGGCGAATTCAGGCATATCAGTTCAACTTTCGAGAGTATGCGCGCATCGTGGGAGAGACCACTTCGCGTGTGCAAAACAAGCTGCAGGAATTTGAGAAGGATAAGGTAGAACGGACGATTCCGTTAGGGTTGGCAACCGGCAACAGCTTTTTAGCGAACATGGGTCCAGAGCTGCCCATCACTTTTGTACCTATCGGGTCGGTGAAGACGAGACTGGAAACGGAGCTGAAAGAGGCAGGCATCAACATGGTGCTGGCTACTGTCTACATCTTTGTCGAGGTGGATTTGCGGATCGTCATTCCGTTTGCGACAGATGAGAAGACCGTAACGACGAAGATACCCATCACCCACTCGCTGATTATCGGTGATGTGCCGCAATACTTGTACAACAATCCGGATGGCAAGCCGGATGTGCCGCGTGCCCAATCAGAGTTCGAGGCACCTCCTGCAAAGTAACGATGGCAGCTTAACAGGAAAAATCCTCTTGCACAATACCGTTGCAGGAGGATTTTTTACGTGTATTGAGTTATTTAGGCGTGACAGAAAGTCGGATGGTTTTCGTGGTTTTCCCTGTTCGGTTCCATTCCAGTAGCGTTTCATACGAATTGTCCGGCGTATCGGGGACCGTGATCTCCAGTGAGGTTTCATGCACCCATTTCACATCGAGGATCGGAAAGACAAAATCTGATGATAATACCTGTTCTGTCACGACGGGATCACCCCATACAACTGCGGGTTCGAGTGTCTCCGTATGGAGGATCATGATGCTGTTGCGAACCAGCTCCGTTCCTTCATTTCGACCCAGGAGGATCGCCAAAAGTCGTTCATCAGGGGAAAAGGAATGGCTGATCCAAAGACTTCCTTCATGTAAAGAAAGGGACTTGAATGCTTCGTCCTTCATCTGCACAAGCACGTGGTCACACAGCTTTGACCCGCAATTGAATCGGATGTCCCCGTACACGATGCCAGTCAGTGACGTAAAGGCTGTTCCCTGGATTCGTCGGATTTCCACCTGTCGTTCTGATGGGGTGTAGGATTCCAGGAACTTGTAGAGAGTCTCCACCTTTTCAACAGGGATCGAGAGCGAGCCCGAATCCAGGGGGAGCTCGATGTATTCTTGCGCATCCGAGGGAGCGCATCCGGATGCCAGAATGGTCAGGAAAAAGAGGACACAACACATGCAGAGCCACGATTTCAATGCCACTTCACCTCCTTTGTGCAGCATGATAGTAAGCAGGATTATGGCTCAACCCGAGTAGTCAAACCAGCCAGAATCAAACATATTGACACCGTGTCAAAAAGTTAATAAACTGTAGTCATAAAATTCTTTATTTTTTATTCAGCTTGCGAAGGAACTGCTTTTCTCCTATCGATAGGAGAAATTACGACCATAAAGGAGAGCGTCTATGTCAAACCACGACCAGCATGTACAGGCGGGAAATGAAAAGAGCATTCACATGGATTTTTCAAAGGACATGTCGTACGGGGATTACCTGCAGCTTGATAAAATCCTTTCCGCCCAAAAACGTCTATCCGATCATCATGACGAAATGCTGTTCATCGTCATCCACCAGACGAGTGAATTGTGGATGAAAATGATTTTGCATGAATTGGAAGCTGCGATTCAATGTATTTGGGAAAAAAATCTCGATCCGGTTTTCAAGATGCTGTCTCGCGTCTCGCGTATTCAACAGCAGCTGATTCAATCCTGGGACGTGCTGTCCACATTGACCCCGTCTGAATATCTGGAATTCAGGGATAAGCTGGGCAAATCATCCGGCTTTCAATCCTATCAAAACCGACTCATCGAGTTTGCTATGGGCTACAAGAGCCCGCGAGCACTGGCAGTTTTCGAGCATGAGCCGGACATTCATGCCCAGCTGAAGAAAGCCCTGGAATCGCCGGGCTTGTACGATGCTTCCATCTTCATGCTTGCTGAAAGAGGGCTGCCGATCGATTCCAGCGCATTGAATCGCGACTGGACGCAGGATTATCAGCCAAATGAGAGTGTGGAAAACGCCTGGCTCGCTGTGTACCGGGATGTCAATCAATATTGGGATCTGTACGAGCTGGCTGAAAAGCTGGTGGATATCGAGAACCGTCAGCAGCAATGGCGCTTGAACCACATGTTCACCGTGGAACGCATCATCGGCAACAAGATGGGCACAGGGGGATCATCGGGTGTCCAGTATCTCAAGCGAGTCCTGGATCACCGTTTCTTCCCTGAACTGTGGAGTTTACGTACAAAGCTATAAGGAAAAGGCAGGTTCTGGACTATTCGCGCAGACGTCTGAACTCTCGCCAGATAGCACCCAAAGCATTGAAATTCCATTTTCGGTTTTTGCCGTAGAGCAGGTTTGTCACGCCAGTCATCATCGTGAGCTGATCGTCGGTATAGGGGTACCAGTTCAGCTCGCGGTTGCGCTTGCCGGGATCATGGATAATGGAGATGCTGTGCGTAAAGGATTGCAGGCTGAGTGGTCCGCGATAGCGGCCGATTCCGCTTTCTTTTACGCCGCCAAAGGGCAGATGGGGATTGGCAAAGCTGATGATGACATCGTTGATGCACACATTGCCGCTTTCCAGCTGTTCCGCCAAATGGCGGGCCCTAGCTCGATTCTCGGACCAGACGGACGCATTCAGGCCGTACGGAGATCGATTGGCCAACTCAATGGCCTCCTGCTCCGTAGAAACACGCATGATGGGTAGGACCGGACCAAAAGTCTCCTCCTGCATGATTTTCATGTCCGGGGTAACATTCGTCAATATAGTGGGTGGCATAAACATGTCATCTGCGGGAAAATTCCCCCCCAGAACGGCTGTTGCTCCCTCGGCAACAGCCTCTTTTACGTGCTGCGCCACAATTTCGCGTTGATCGGGAAAAGTCATGGAGCCTACTTCGGCACCGGTAGGATGGCCTTGGCGCAGGGCTTTTGTTTTTTGCGTGACCAGCTCGACAAAACGGTCGTGCACAGATTCATGCACAAAGACGCGTTCTACGGACATGCAGACCTGACCCGCGTTGGTAAAAGCGCCCCAAACTGCGGCGTTCGCAGCCCGTTCCAAAGGAGCATCGGAGCAGACGATCATCGGGTCTTTTCCGCCAAGCTCCAGTTCAACAGGAATGAGGTGTTCAGCGGCAGCCGCCATGATTTTTTTGCCTGTCCGAACCGATCCTGTGAAAAAAATCTTGTCGGGTCGGGCTGCTACCAGCTCTTGTCCGACCTCACGACCGCCGTGCAGGACACGAATCACCCCTTCAGGGAGAGGGACAGCACGGAATAGCTCTTCGATGATCAAACCTGTGGCGGCTGTTACCTCGGAAGGCTTCAGCACGACGGTATTTCCGGCGATCAACGCAGAGAGGACTGGTATGACTGCAAGCTGGAAGGGATAGTTCCAGGGGGAGATGACTGCTACGACACCCATTGGTTTGTAATGAATGTACGATTTCTTGGGCCAAAGCAGCAGCGGAGTGGGTACCTTTTGCTTGGCCAGCATCTTCTCGGCATGCTTCTCATAAAAACGAATGGTATCGATCGTCACGAAGATCTCGGTCATGTACGCTTCAAAATGAACTTTTCCGGTATCCTGGCTGATGCGTTGGGCCAGATCCTCGCCGTGTTCGACCAAGTAATGACGCAGTCGCGACAAATAGGCGACCCGGTCTGAGAGGGGAGTGGCTGACCAGGCTGGATGAGCGGCACGGGCTTTTTGAACTGCTTGCCTGACCTGATCCGGTGTAGCTTCTTCCAATGAACCCAGGATTTCACCAGTAGCAGGGTTTTGCATAGTAAGGACAGACATAGGTTTACACCTCGCTCATAGGGTACGCTCTAAGATGATTCTAGGAACCGGCTTTTGCTTCTGTCAAGAATAGTTAGAAAAACTTGGCTTATCGCCTAGTCCGATAGCGAAAGCCATAGTTCTTCTCATACTTTCATCCTTTACTGCGTCAGCGAAGTTGAATTTTCTGAAAGTGCAAAAAAGAAGCGGTCATTTCACCGCTCCCTCGCACGTAAGGTTTAACGCTTTTTTAACCGTTCCCAGCGGCGCAAATACGGATAAGGGTCAAATGCCCACTCATTGCCGCCAGTTTCGCGGTACATGCCGTAGTGAAGATGAGGAGGGAATTTGCCCGAAGTCCCAGGCTTTCCATAGCCCGAGCTCCCCACGTAGCCAAGCACCTGTCCCGGCTCCACGATGTCACCCGTCTTCAGCCCCTTTTTAAAGGAAGAGAGATGGGCATAGTAGTGGTACACATTGGACATATCCCGCATTCCGATGCGCCAGCCTCCATAACGGTTCCAGCCGAGCACTTCAATCATGCCGTAGCCCGTGCTGAGCACGGGAGTACCATAGCCGGCGAAAATGTCTGTTCCTTCATGGATGCGGCGTCCTCCCCAGCCGCGTGCTGCACCCCAGGTACTGCGGTAGCTGTAGGTGTAGCGCGGAGGAATGGGAAAGTAGCGTTCATCCAGATCGAGGTGCTGGTATTTGTCATAAATAATCGCAAACTGATGAATCGTTCGGGCCGAACGTCCTCGCTGATAGTAAGACCACAAGCCAATACGAAAATCATCAGGAGTAAACCCGTAGTCGGACAGGAAGTGAATCATGGCTGCCAGGACATCCCGGTCATTGTTGCGATCGGCTATCCCATCACCATCGCCGTCCAGACCCATTCCGCCAAAAAACTGAATCGATGCGGGGTTCGTATCGGTATCATCCGGATTCAAGTCCCCTCCCCATTTCGAGACAGGGATGTCGATCGCGGTCAATCTTTTTGCCGCAGTCTCTGGTTCCGTATTTCGCTTCTTGCGTATTTTCATCGCCCGTTCATATTGATCGATGGCAGCCAGATACGCCCACGGTATCCCGTATGTGGCTTCCATTTGATGAAATAGCTGGAGTCGCTCCTGCAGAATTGGATCGGCAGGCTTGGCGGATGGAGCTGCGCCTGCCATCTCCAACGGCAGGACAGCGGATGCTACGCACAAGCTGATCGAAATGATGAGGCGGAACACTCTCATGCCGTCTCCCTCCACCCAAGGTAGTTTCCTTTGTAGTTTCTGACAGCGACCGTGAATTATCCCAGATACTTTTTGGAAGGGCTTTTCAACGCTTCCCTGCATCCTGTAATATAAAAGGGAAAATATGTTCGTAGTTTTTGGCTGCAGATGAGGAGTTGAGGGGGTTTGCTGTCATTTATTCATACGGCGGACGTGCATCTGGATGCGCCGCTGCAAGCCTTGTCTGATGTGTATGAGCTCAGACAGGATGATTTTCGACGGACGATGCGCCAGATTCGCGATCTTGTGGTGGACAGGCAGGTAGATTTCTGGCTGGTCGCAGGGGATCTTTTGGAATATCACGGAGGACGTCGCTCGACTGCTCTGTTTCTCCGCGATCTTTTTGCCAGTGTAGCTCCGGTGCCTGTATGTATCGCTCCAGGCAACCATGACCCTTGGAGAGCCGATTCTTTTTATCAAAGCCTGAGCTGGCCTGGCAATGTCTACTGGTTCACACCGGAGTGGGGAGCTTTTGAATTTCCGGAAAAATCCTGTGTGGTCTACGGTTGGGGTTTTCCGGAGCCTCATTTCTACGAGTCGCCACTGAACACGTTCCCAGGGAAGTTGGACGGGTACCGGCATCACCTGATGGTTTTGCATGCCCACGTTCTCCATGGCGCAGGGGAAGAGCATCATCCGTACGCTCCAGTCTCCGTACAGGAAATGGCAGATACCGGGATGGATTATATTGCACTGGGGCATATCCACAAGCCCATGCAGTTCTCACATCCTGTCAAAAGGCAGCCATTTGCTGCATACCCTGGAACGCCTGAAGCGATAACGGTCAAGGAAGAAGGTGATCGCTGTGTCCTCTATGGTGAGCTGGACCATACGGGAAAGCTGGTGCTGCAATACGTTCCGGTCGCCCAGCGCAGGGTGAGCAAAAGAGAAATTACGCTAGATGGTGCCGAGACGATGGAGCAGCTGGTGGAACGGCTGCAATGCGAACTGGCGAACGAACCTGTGGAAAATTTGGTGTACGTCACGTTGACCGGCGAGAGGGCAGCTCATTTCACCCCGGCTATTCCCGTGCTGCAACAACGCTTCCGCCATTTTTTCCTCATTCAATTCCGCGATCAGACCTGGCCGGATGTGGATGAGGAGAAGCTGATCTCGGAAGGCGGCGTACTGGGCAGGTGGCTGGCTAAGCTGGCAGAAGCGGAAGCTCAGGCAGTAGGTGAAGAGGAGCGCCAGATCGTCCGGATGGCTCGCAGGGAAGCGTTGGCCCGGATTGGGGGGAATACAGGGTGAGAATCGACGAGCTTCAACTAAAGGGATTTGGCAAGTGGCAGGATGCCGAGTTTCATTTTGCCCCGGGGATCAATCTTTTCTATGCGCCGAATGAAGCGGGCAAATCCACTTTGTTGCAGGGCATTTTCGCTGCACTTTACGGGATGAAGCGCGATTATGTGAAAACTACGCGCTATCTGCCTGAATATGAAAAATACCGTCCGTGGCATCAGGGAGAGTACGAAACGATCGTCACCTACCAGCTGGCTGGCAAGACGTATCGGTTGCATCGCTCGTTGTTGAAGGAAAGAGAACAGGCACGCCTGTTTCTCGATCCCGAATGGACGGAATTGACCGATGTGTATCAGGAGGATCGACGCAAGGAACGCAATTTTGTGGAGAAGCATTTGGGGCTTGGCCGCAGTCTGTTTGCCGATGTGACCTGGATCAGGAGAGAGCCGCTGACAGCAGGTGAGCATCTCATGCCGGCGCTGAAGGCGGAGACGGAGGAAGCCAACCCGATGATTCACAAAATTCTGGGTGAGCTGGATCGTGAAGTGAGCACGATCGGAAAGAAGGAACGGGCCGAAAACACATTGCTGGGCAAGGCATCTACCCTCGTAGCCCAGAAAGAACAAGAACTCCGGCATGCGGAGTCCGTCTCGCACGAGGTCGGCAGGTTGTCCCGGCAGATCGCCGACTGGGAGATGGAGCGAGTGAGGCAGGAGCAGCAGCGCCAGCGACTGCTTCAAGGCAGAGAGCATTGGGCCAAAAAGGATGAGGAATGGCAGAAACGATGGCAGCTCAGCTATACGGCACCGGATGAACAGCAGTGGGTATGGTGGGAGAACAGCGCCCAGTCCCAGGAGGAGCGTAGCTTGCATCAAGGGACGAGACAGGCGCTTAGTCGACTTCAAACGACAATGCAGGATGAGCTTTCCGTGAACCTGTCTAATTCTGTGCAAATCAAGCAGCGAAGTGAACTGGAGCATATACAGCAGGATTACGAACAGGGCGTACGACTCAGGCGTCACTGGGAAGAGGCTCACATGGAGCTGGCGCGACAGGCTGCAGTATCAAGGCTTTCAATCGGGAGGGAAGCTCGACAGTCTTCTGGAGGGGCTGCCTGGCCTTGGGCGATTGCGGTCGTACTGGCGGGACTTGGATGTATCTCCTTTTTATTTGATCAAGCTGGCAGTGGTGGAATTGCTCTGGCATTGGCTTTTATTGCAGCAGGATACGGCTGGTGGATGAAAAGCAAGTCGAAAGCACCACGTAAAGCGACGGACGACGCGAGATCGGAGGAATGGCAGAACATCCAGCAGGAGATCTCTCAGCTGGACGAAAAGCTGGGGATGCTGCTGCGAAAATGGCAAGTGACTGATTGGGATGCGTTTCTGGAGCGAAAAGAAGAGCAGCATCATCAGCTGCGCTCGCACGAATCAGAGCGGTTGACTTCTGAGCTCGCCAAAAAAGAGGAAGAAAGCACCTTGTTGCAAGAGTGGGGAAATAAGGTGCGTACCTGTCTGGCTCGGGAAAAAGAAGCATGGGAAAGTGAGCGCACCAACTGGCAGACGGAATTGTCTCGCAGTGAAGAGCGATTACAGGAGATCAGGGAGCAGATTGCCAAAGCCAATGGGCAGATGGAAGCCCATGAAGGAGTCTTCGTGGCACAAGCCAGGAGTGAATATGAAGACGCGGTGATGAGCCTTGAGCAATTGCAGGTTAGGCGTGAAGCGCTAAAGCTCGCGCGGGATATGCTGCAGGAAGCGCTGGAGGAGTGGAACCGCGACGTCTCTCCTGCTGTAAACCAGCACGCCTCCATGGTGATGGACAAAATTTCGGCGGGCGTCTATCGCGAAGTACGGCTCGATCCACGGGAAGGCTTTGCAGTACGTGTGCTCGAACCCGCCAGAAAACAAATTCTAGAACAGGAGCAGTGTTCGACGGGTACCCAGGACCAGCTCACATTCGCGCAGCGGCTTGCACTCTTGCAGCACGTCAGTCAGCAGACAGAGCCATTGCCCTTGTTTCTCGATGATCACTTTGTTCACTACGATCAAGATCGATTGGAAAGAGCCTTGATGTACCTGCTCGAATTGGGTGAACAGCACCAGATATTCCTGTTTACCTGTGTGGAGCGCGAGCAGCTTTTTTTAGCCAAATGGCTGCGTGCCCATGACAGACATGCCATCCATCAGCTGGCCTAAGGTTTGGGCAAAACCTTTGGAATGGGTAAAGAGGTTGCCCCACCCATGACCAACCTCTATAATGTTCGTAAGGAATAAGTCAGATGAGGAGTGGGCCCTATGTCGCAACGGAAACCCGAGTGGCTCAAGATCAACCTTGTATCAGGCAAAGAACTGGCCAACTTTAAAGAACTGAAACAGACGATGCGGAGCAAGACTTTACATACGGTATGTGAAGAGGCAAAGTGTCCCAATATTCATGAGTGCTGGGCCAATCGGACAGCTACGTTCATGATTTTGGGAGATATTTGTACCCGTGCCTGTAGATTCTGTGCAATCAAAACCGGTCTGCCCACGGAGCTGGATCTGGCTGAGCCAGAACGTGTAGCGGAAGCAGCAGAGCAGATGGGGTTGCAGCACGTCGTCGTGACCTCTGTAGCTCGTGACGATCTGGCTGATGGGGGCGCACAAATTTTTGCGGAAACGATCAAGGCAATACGTCGCAGATTGCCGCTCGCCTCTGTAGAAGTATTGATTCCTGATTTTCTGGGAAACTGGGATTCATTAAAAATTGTGATGGATGCACGACCGGACGTTCTGAATCACAACATCGAGGCAGTACGCCGCATGTCAGACCGTGTACGTGCCCGGGCAAAATACGATCGGACACTCGCTTTGTTGAAAAAAGCAAAGGAGCTGCAGCCGGATGTCCCGACCAAGTCCAGCCTGATGATCGGGGTGGGCGAGACGGTGGAGGAAATTTTGGAGACCATGGACGACCTGCGTGCAGCTGACGTCAATATTATGACAATCGGTCAGTACCTTCAGCCGACGAAAAAGCATCTGGATGTCGTGCATTACTACCATCCCGATGAATTTGCCCGAATGAAGGAAGAAGGCATGAAACGCGGATTCAGCCACGTCGAGGCTGGACCTCTGGTGCGAAGCTCTTATCACGCTCATGAACAAGCCAACGCGGCAAAGGAAACAATCGCTCAAGCCCAATAAGAATGGAAAAGCCACCCATCCAGACCACAAAGTGCAGGATGGGTGGCTTGTTTTACTTCTCATTTAGCGGCTGGAAATGCCGATAGGGGATATGGAGGTATTTTTTGCTTTAACCCCAGCGTGCTTACCATCCGTACCTGTAATGCGTTGAACCAAAGCTCGCACAGGGTGGTTTCCATTCGTACCTGCTACAGAAAACTTGCTGGAACGGCTGGCCAGCTGCGTCATTTCCCTGATGTGTGCTGCGTTGTCGGTCACATGTACTTTATAGTAACGAGGAGAGACGGACATCGCGCTCATTTTCGCCTGTTTTTTGGCTTCGCGAACATTTTTGCCATCTGTCTGCAGTCCGACAAGAACTTCTCGGTCCGTTACCAATACGGTTGAGCGTTGAACACCTGGGCAGCTGGAGGTTACATTGCCAACAACTTGTGCCAAAGCTTCGCGGTCAACATAGACATGATTGGCGTTGTTCATGCCCCTGACGCCAGCTGTGTTGCCAGTCGTATTCTTCACGAATTGGGCATATCCCAATTGAGGCATACTTGTACTCATAGTGCCCATTCCGCGGTTTCCCGTATTTTGGTAAATCGAGTGACCTCTCATGCCGCTGTTGTAGCTGTAATTGCTGCCGATATGGCCGTCGGAAAAGGCATTGTAAGGTCGGCTGCCATTGGTAAAGGCGTTGTAGTTGTTGTTGGCTGCTGTACCCATGCCGGCAAAGCTGCCAGCTCCTGCATTGGAGTAGCTGTTGTAGTTCCCAGCATTGTTCTGGGTTCCTCTGCCATCACTGGTACGGTTGCGCAGTCCATCGATACTCAGGCCGTGCATGCCATCGAAATTGCGCACAGACTGGGTGTTTGTCTTGTTCGGAGTGGTGTAGGTCGGAGCTGCGTTATTACCACAAGCAGAAGCCATCAAAGCGATACCTGCAATTGCTGGGACGAGCCATTTCTTATTCATTGGAACACCTCCTACACGATAGAATGTCCACGGAGTCATCGGCGTTTTCGTGGGAATTTTAGTCGATAAGAATTTTGTTGTTGGGTGAAATATGGTAAGATGGTTGTAGTATGCATGTGTGAGGAGGAAGCGGACTTGATTCGCACGCAAGCCGGTACTTATGAAATCATGGAAGAAAATCGTGATGGCTGGAACCCCGAAGCATTCAAGGAGCGCTATAGCGATATACTCGACAAATACGACTACATCGTAGGCGACTGGGGTTACGGTCAGCTCCGTCTGCGGGGGTTTTATTCCGACGCGAATCGCAAAGTGCCGTTCGAGCAGCGAATTTCCGCTTTGGATGAATACCTGCACGAATTTTGCAACTTTGGATGTCCGTACTTTGTTTTGCAAAAGGTAAAAGGTGTTCTGGTAACGGATGACACCAAGTTGATAGATCAATCGGGATTGGATGTAGAAGCTGATTTCCGGCAGGATCAGGGTCGTGACGAAACGATCCAGACAGAGCGCAAAGAACGCCGCCGTTTTCATCCCCGACAAGGCAAACAGGATCGGGCAGATAGAAATAGCAATGGGAATGGACCTGAGCAACGATCAGCGACAGGTCGCAATGAAAGGTCTGACAAGCCCAGATTCAACAAAGAAAAGTCTGAGCGAAATGGACGGGATTCCTCCAAGGATCGGCGTCCGAATCAAGCACGCCCCAATCGCGAACGAGATAAAGTGTCGAGTGGTTCCAACCAACCCAAGCGCGAATCGTAAACCATGTGGCATCGCTTAACCTTTAGATCATATGATTGAAAAGCAAACCAAACAGCCCCTTTTCCTATGGAGAAAGGGGCTGTTTGCTTAATCTCGCTATCATGGGGAGGCAACAAGATCCTCCATTACCGTCAAAACCCGCCGAATCCGCCAATTCCGCCGGGTCCGCCGAATCCCCCAATCCCACCGAATCCCGAATACGGATAAGGGTAGGGATAGTACGGGTAAGGGTAGGGATACGGATAGGGATAGGGATAGAACGGGATCACGATGACTTCAGGGCTATTTCTTCTCCCGCGGAAAAAAACGGGGTGATATTGATCTTCTGGAATGGTCTGATAATCCTGTTCATGCGTCATGGCCTGTTGTTGGTGATAGTCAGGTTGATAAGGTTGCATCGTGCGATATGCACTCCTCTCGATGTCTGTATGTGCAGTAGCATTATACGGGATATTTGCCCTAGAGGAGCGTTGTCCCCCGTGAAATGGGCGCCAACACGCCAATGCAAAAAGGGAAGAGCATGGATAGCTCTTCCCTTTCATGAGAACAACAGGATAATGGCTTAAATGATGGTTTCCAAAAAGGAGTGCAGCTCTTCTGCTTCAGACTCGCTCAGGTTAAAAGCGTATTCCAGGTAACCTTCTTCTTTCAAATCGTCGTGTCCAATAATAGCAGAACGGCCGTTTTGGATGTTGATGACGAGTTTTTTGCCATAGAAACGATTGGTTGTCGTAATCGCCAGATCAAATCGAGTAGACTCTGCCATGAAGCTGACGAAGCGGGTTTTGGTTTCCTCCACGTCGTCGTACAAATAGAACAATTCTTGAGACATGCGAATCCCCCTATCTCCAGTTGAAATTTGGTTTGTGCTCTGTGTTGTGCAGCGCACGTACAAAGCGAATCGTCTTGGTTTGGGCGCGCATGACGATGGAATGCGTTTCTACCATGTCGTCGCCAAGGTAACGGACACCTTGCAAAAGCTCGCCATCCGAGACACCTGTTGCGGCAAAGATGGCATCTTCTCCTTTGACCAGATCGTTCAAGGTGAGAAGCTGCTCTGGATTGGCCAGCCCCATGCGGATGCAGCGATCCCTTTCCGCGTCGTCTTGCGGCTTGAGCTGAGCCTGCATGTCGCCACCCAGGCATTTGATCGCAGCAGCACTGATGACGCCTTCTGGAGCGCCTCCGATCCCAAGAAAGAGGTCAATTCCAGTCTGTGGCAAACAGGCTGCGATTGCCGCTCCGACGTCACCATCACCGAACAGCTTCACTCGTGCTCCCTTTTCCCGGACTGTGTCGATAATCGCCTGGTGACGCTCGCGTTCCTGGATGATGACTGTAACGTCTTGTATGCGCTTGTTGTTGGACTCTGCAACGATTTCTATCATTTTATCCACTGGATCGTGGAGTTGGATCTTCCCGGCGGCACGTTTGCCTACGGCCATTTTCATCATGTACATGTCAGGAGCGTGCAGCAAAGTGCCACGATCTCCGATGGCGATGACGGACATTGCGTTGTTATGCCCTTTGGCGACAATGGTCGTGCCCTCTAGGGGATCAACAGCCACGTCTACTTCGGGTCCGTTTGCATCCGCATGACCCAATTTTTCACCAATGTAGAGCATGGGGGCCTCATCCAGCTCGCCTTCACCGATGACCACTGTACCCCGCATGTTGATGGTATCAAACATGGACCGCATGGCGCTTGTAGCGGCTCCATCTGCTTCGTTTTTCTTGCCGCGCCCCATCCAATGGGATGATGCGAGTGCCGCCATTTCCGTTACTCGTACGATTTCCAGTGCCAGTTCGCGTTCCACAAGTGTTTCCTCCCTTATTTCATCCCGGCAAAAATACACCACACCATTGTAACATAAAGTACAAGCAGATTCGTGACAGCGTGTACAAATTTGGTATACTGATGGATGAAAAGAGGTGAAAGCCGTGAGCAATTCCTATCTGCAGGAAGGGGAATTGGTTCTTCTCGTCCTTGTACTCACATTCGTCATAACTATATATTATGCAAAAAGAAAAGCCAAAAAGCGAAAGTAAGGAGAATTCCATGTACGACGTAAATACAAAGCGCATAGATCAGGTTTTTGTCCATATGAACAAGATGCTGGAATTGCTGGAAACACTGAATGATCGTGGAAAGGAAGCCGTCTTAGCGGATGAAGTAGCGGTAGCGGCGATGGAGCGGGGACTGCATCTGTCGATTGAAGCCGTCATTGATGTAGGCAATGCCCTCATCGACGGTTTTATCATGCGTGATCCGGGAAGCTACAGTGATATTGTCGAAATCCTTCGCGATGAGCAGGTGATCGACGAGCATCAGGCACGTGTGCTGACCCAAGTGACCGATTTCCGCAAGCACCTGGTCAACGAGTACACCGATGTGCCTGTACCACAGATGCTTGAGGTCGTGCAGGATTCGCTTCCTACCTTGCGTCAGTTTGAACCTGCTGTTCGTGCTTATCTGGACAAAGAGCTGTTTTAGTACAGTGTGCGGATTTTTTATACAAAACGCTTTCATTAGTTTACTAACGTATCGAAATCCGCTACAATAAAGTGAAAGGGCGGTGATACGTATGACAAATGAAGGAACATCCACCCGTGATCAAATCTTGCACATGCTGAAGGTAAAAGGATCACTCTCTGTCAGCGACATGGCCGTCGATCTTGGGATCACGGAAATGGCAGTGAGACGTCATTTGAATACCCTGGAGAGGGATAATCTAATCAAGTCTACGCTTGTACGCCAAGCGATGGGACGCCCAACCAACGTATATTCCTTGTCGCAGGAGGCAGATGAGCTGTTTCCTCGCAATTATTCTCATTTGACACTGGATTTTTTGCGTGATCTGCAAGATATAGATGGATTGTCAAAAGTGGAAATGCTGTTCCGTCGTCGCGAAAATCGATTGGAAGAAACGTACCGGACTCAAATGCAGGGAGACCTAGAGGAACGTGTAGCCAAGCTGGCCGAACTGCAAAATGATAAAGGGTATATGGTGGAATGGGAAAAGGACTCGTCAGGTGACGGGTACCGCATCCAGGAGTTTAACTGTCCGATCTCACAGGTAGCTCGTGAATACAACCAAGCGTGCAGTTGTGAGCTTTCTCTGTTTCGACGCGTGTTGAACGCCCAGGTGGAGCAGACCTCGTGTATGGCCAAGGGTGGAGAAAAATGCGTGTTTGAGATCAAAGAAGCGAAGTAAGCTGAAAAACAACATCCACTCGTTGCTTGAGTGGATGTTGTTTTTCTATAAAGGAGTGCAGTAGAGTGAAATCATACAATGGCTATCTGCTTGATCTCGATGGGACAATCTACCGCGGAACAGAAGCGATAGAGGGAGCCAAAGAATTTCTCAGTCATCTCAAAGATCAGCACATTCCGTATCTTTTTCTGACCAACAATTCGTCTGCTTCCCCGCAGCAGGTGGCTATTCGCTTGCAAAAGATGGGCATAGATGCTTCTCCCGATGAGGTGTACACCTCAAGCATGGCGACAGCCCAATACATGTCCGAACACGAAGCAGGCTGTACGGTGTACATGATCGGGGAGGAGGGATTGCGCCAAGAGCTTGTTCAGCGTGGTTTTGTGTTGACGGAAGAATCGCCACAGTATGTCGTCGTGGGCATTGACCGCACATTTACCTACGAAAAACTGGCGATTGCTGCGACCGCTGTACGTAAAGGTGCCAAACTGATCGCAACCAATCCTGACCCCGCTATTCCGACTGAAAAAGGGCTTCAGCCAGGGAATGGCTCTCTCATTGCCGCTGTTTCAGTAGCAGCTGCAACAAAGCCGATCGTGATCGGCAAACCAGAGCCGATCATCGTCCGCTATGCGCTGGAAAGGCTGGGGACTGAAGCTGCACAGACTCTGGTGGTGGGGGATAACCTGCATACCGATATTGAAGCGGGGGCCAATAGCGGACTGGACAGCCTGCTCGTATTGACTGGTTATTCGACTCGCGAGGATGCAGAAGATCACGCCGTACAGCCGACTTATATCACAGAGGATTTAACTGCGTGGCGGCGAAGAATCAGCAGGGGTGTCTAGACACTCCTCGCGCTGCTTCTGACGATGCGCGATACGACTGGAGGCTGCAGCTGCAATCGCGCCTACGAGATCGTCGAGAAAGGTATGCACACCAGCGCTCTTGTCGTTGAGCTGCTCCAGTTTCCCGTACTTGAGCTTGTCCACATAGCCAAAATTGGTAAATCCGATGCTGCCATACAGATTGACGATCGCCAGGGCAAGCACTTCGTCTACTCCATAGAGCGGTTCATCGGCTTCGATGATAGCCTGGAGAGGCGGGAGAATCCGTTTTTCCTCTGCGAAGATATCCAGCTGGATGCCGGTCAAAAGCGCGTTTTGGACTTCCCGTTTTTTGAGTACGGAATAGACGCTTTCGCGGCAGTATTCCAGGGTTAGATCCGGGATGTAATTTTTTTGTAGAAACATCACGATGTCTGCGATATCATCCAGAGTGACGCCGCGCTGTTTGAGCAGATCGATGACGATATGTAGACAGGACGTACTGTTCAACGGATGATCTTCCATGTTTTCGCCACCTTTCCAGTTATGTACCGAGCAGGCATGAATCTAGTATCTGCATCCAGGTAGGCACCTATCCTACCGCTCTTACATACAATGGGCCATGAGGGTGAAGGTGCGTGAGGAGGTTGGCATCACATGGAGGAAAAAGAATTTTTGGAAGAGGAATACGGATTCGTCATTAACGGATCGCGTGAATCAGGCGCCGGCCGTGTATTGGAAACGGACCAGGGTTTGTTTTATCTGTTTACTGCACCAGCAGGTTACAAATATAAAAGCAAAATGATTCAGCGGGTAAGAAAGCATATCAGCCAGCAGCAGGAGATCGGAATGCTGAAGCTGGTAAAGACTGTCGGGGGTCATACACATACCTTTCATGACGAGCAGCTGTATTATCTGTATCGAGGGATCCGAGAGCTAGAGCAGGAGGACCCTCATTATGCCTGTGGTCAATCATTGGCTCGATTTCACCAATCAACGGCTTCATTCACCGGTGACAAAATTTTTCTTCCCTACAGTTCATTGGGAAGCTGGCCCAGCATGTGGCGGCGAAAGCTCCGCCGATACAACGAATATCGGGATGAACTGGACGATGTGAGGGCAGAGCTTACGTCTATGGATGAGTATTTGCTGACCTGCTATACCTACGTCCATCAGCTGGGAGAAACGGCTGTCCAATATTTGTATGCGGCAGGCTACGACAAGGTCGTAAAAGAGACGGCTCAGTTTGGAAAAGTAGCCTACCAAAATTTTGATCAAGGGTTTATGCTTTGGAATGAAAAGAAAAGCAGACTGATGGCTGGGGAATGGGACTGGGTGTTCGACATGCGCACCCGTGATATTGGACAGTGGTTAAAGGCAGAGAGCAGGCGCAACGGATGGCAGGATGAGACGGCGATCCGCTTCCTCGACGGGTACAACGATGTATCTCCTCTGCTCGATAGCGAATATGCCATTATCTATGGTCTTATGCTGTATCCGGGCCGTTTCCTCAAGCTGGTGGAGTCGTATCATGAGATTCCGGAAGAAGAACGCGCTGATGTAAACGCAGAAGTCTGGCATTCGCATTTGGAAGACGAGCTTGTTCACATGGAAACTGCACTCCGTCGGTATCCCCAGATGATCGCACAACAGTACGGCACGTCCATTCCACACATTGACTGGTTGTGGAGGTTGGAAGATGAAAATACCACTCAAAATCGTGACGAGGCTCAAAGCGAATAAAGCCATCGGGTTGAGGCTGATACAGCTGACAGCACAGACACGGCGGTTAATGGAAAAGCGGAAATGCTCGCTGTTGAAACCGACGGCCGTGTCTGTCGCTGTGTCCCAAAAGAAAACCGGTGACAAGGCACTGTCGCTGTTCGTCTTCGTCCACGTGCTGATTGGAAAGGAGCCGTTCCCCTCATGATGAGTACTATACTCTACAGTGTAGTCGGCCTATTGCTGGCAATCGTTGTCATCATTGCACTGATCGCATTCCAAGTTACCTGGAAACTGACGCACCCCAAGCGAAAGCCGCTGGATATGGACCCGAAGGATTTTGGGCTGGAACATGTGGAGAACGTACGATTTTCCAGCAGAGAAGCAGGGATTTCGCTGGCAGGCTGGTATATGTCTGCCGAGCGTGAGACGGGACATTCACGCAAGAAAACCTTGATTTTTTCGCATGGCTACAGTCAGAACAGGCAGGAGCCACATCTGCCAGCCTTGTCTTTGGCCGCACAGCTGGTAAAGGATGGCTACGACGTGCTCATGTTTGATTTTCGCAATGCAGGAGAATCGAGTGATGCTTTGACGACAATCGGTCTTCGCGAGCAGCAGGACTTGCTCTCGGCGATCGATTACGTAGAGAGCAGCAGACCGGGACATGCGTTGGGGCTAGTCGGATTTTCGATGGGTGCAGCCACTTCTTTGCTGGTGGGGGGAATGGATGATCGAATTGAGGCGATCGTTGCGGATTCGCCGTTTTACTCCCTGCGAGAATATCTGGAAGAGAACTTGCCAAAATGGACGGGCCTGCCACGATTTCCTTTCAACTGGTTTATTTTGACGCTAAGTCCGATCCTGCTGGGCGCCAATCCACGTGAAGTAAAGCCTTACGAAGCTGTAAAACAGGCGAAAAAGCCGATATTTTTCATTCATGGAACCGGAGATGAAACCGTGCCTTGCCAGAACAGCGAGCGGCTTCGTGCCTTGGCGACGAATGAGCAAACGGAGCTCTGGCTGGTGCCCAAGACGGGACATGTACGCAGCTATGCCCGTTACCCGGAAGAGTACGGGCAAAAAGTGATTCACTTTTTTAACGAGGTTCTTTGAGAATGAAAAAAGCAGCTAAGCGGAAAAATCCGTTAGCTGCTTCTACGCCTGTATCGGCTTAGAATACTTGTTGTACTTCCTTAATACCAGGGATTTCTTCAATCAGAGCGCGTTCAATCCCGGCTTTCAGGGTGATCGTGGATGATGGGCAGCTACCGCATGCTCCCATCAGGCGCAGTTTCACGATGCCATCTTCCACATCGACGAGTTGTACATCGCCACCGTCACGTTGCAGATACGGACGCAGTTTATCGAGTACTTCTTGTACTTGATCCATAACTTCCATGCTACATTCACTCCTTTCCCAGCTTCTCCTTTATTATAATCATTACGCGATGATAAATCCACGCCTTACATGCCTGGTCTACACTTTGGATGGCAATATGCTTCTTGTATGCAGTGTATCCCCTTTTCAACGAAATCACATGTTATAATAGACAAGAAAAAAGAACTTTGTGATAAGGAGTCATTGACGTGAACGTATATCGGAATGTCAAGGAACTGATCGGAAACACGCCCATTGTGGAAATTACACAGTTTGAACTGCCAGAGGGAGTTCGCCTGTTTGCCAAATTGGAGTATTTCAATCCTGGCGGCAGCGTCAAGGACAGATTGGGAATGGAGCTGATCCGGGCGGCAGAAGAGAATGGACAACTCAAGCCTGGCGGCACCATTATTGAACCTACAGCAGGAAATACAGGTATTGGGGTAGCATTAGCTGCGGTAGGCACGGGTTATAAAGTTATTTTCTGCGTACCGGCCAAGTTTTCCGAGGAAAAGCAAGAGCTCATGCGTGCACTTGGAGCCGAGGTGGTCAATACGCCGACAGAACAAGGCATCAAAGGGGCAATTGCCAAGGCACAGGAGCTGGCGGAATCCATTCCAGGCTCGTTTGTTCCACAACAATTTGCCAATCCTGCCAACCCGGATGCCCATTACAAAACGACCGGACCTGAAATTTGGAAACAAATGGAAGGTCAAGTTCAAGTATTTGTTGCTGGTGCGGGATCAGGCGGTACGTTCATGGGTGCAGCTCGTTATTTGAAGGAGCAAAATCCTAGCATTAAAACCGTGATTGTCGAACCAGAAGGCTCTATTTTGAATGGCGGCGAATCCGGTCCACATAAAACAGAGGGCATTGGAATGGAATTCTTGCCACCTTTCATGGACACCAGCTATTTCGACGCGATCCACACCATTCTGGATGTCGAGGCGTTTGATTGGGTCAAGCAACTGGCAGCCAAAGAAGGTATGTTGGTCGGCAGCTCTGCTGGTGCTGCAATGGCAGCTGCCCTGCGGGAAGCGAAGGAAGCCGCACCTGGTACGAACATCGTCGTGCTGTTCGCGGACAGCAGTGAGCGTTATCTCAGTAAGAAAATTTACCAAGGGGGTATTTAACCATGAGAATCAAAACACGTCTGATCCACGGCGGAATCGAGGGAGATCCGAATACAGGAGCCGTTTCGGTTCCGATTTATCAAGTAAGCACCTACAAGCAAGAAGCAATCGGCGTACACAAGGGCTTTGAATATTCCCGTACGGGCAACCCGACACGCCATGCACTGGAAACCTACATCGCCGAGCTTGAGGGCGGAGCGCGTGGCTTTGCTTTCGGTTCCGGTATGGCAGCACTTTCGACGATTCTTTCCCTGTTCAACAAAGGGGATCATCTGGTAGTAGGGGACGATGTATACGGCGGTACATACCGTGTCATCACCCGCGTGTTCTCCCGATTGGGTCTGGAAGCTACGTATGTAGATACGAGTGATCTGAAGGCAGTGGAGGCAGCCATTCGCCCGGAAACCAAGGCGATCGTCATGGAAACGCCAACCAACCCGCTGCTGAAAGTTAGCGATATTTCCGCCCTTGCAGACATTGCGAAGTCAAAAAATGTACTGCTGGTGGTCGACAATACGTTCATGACGCCTTATTGGCAGAATCCACTCGATTTGGGAGCCGATATCGTGTTCCATAGCGCGACCAAATACCTGGGCGGACACAGTGACGTCGTAGCAGGTCTGGTCGTAGTGAAGGACGCACAGCTGGGTGAAGAGATGCACTACGTTCAAAACGCGATTGGTGGCGTCCTTGGACCGCAGGATTCCTGGCTCTTGCTTCGCGGTATGAAAACATTGGGTCTGCGTATGGAAGAACATGAGCACAACGCACGCACGTTGGCGAAGTGGCTGTCCGAGCGCAGTGATATCAAGCGTGTGATTTATCCAGGTCTGTCCGGTCATTCCGGTCATGAGCTGATTCAAAAACAAGCGCGTGGATTTGGCGGCATGATCTCCTTTGACGTAGGCAGTGCAGAGCGCGCCGATGAAGTATTGGCAAAGGTGAAGTATTTTACGCTGGCAGAATCGCTCGGGGCAGTAGAAAGCCTGATCAGCGTACCAGCGCGGATGACTCATGCCTCCATTCCGGCAGAGCGTCGCGCAGAGCTGGGCATTACAGATGGTCTCGTTCGCATCTCTGTGGGGATCGAGGACGTACAGGACCTGATCGAGGATCTGGAGCAAGCTCTCTCCTAAAGGGCTCAGGAAGCGAATAGGCAGGTGACCAAAGCGATGAGTGTCGAAGTCAAGGTCTACGGGACAGAACAATTATGTGCGAGCTGCGTCAATCTGCCATCTGCCAAGGAAACAGCTGAATGGCTGCAGGCAGCCCTATCCCGCAAATTCGGGAGCGACAGCATTTGCATCACCTACAGCGATTTTCAACAACCACAGACAGAGGAAGACAAAAGCTGGTCGAAGCGTATTATTGAGGAAGATTTGTGGTATCCGCTTGTCGTAATTTCCGGGGAAATTGTCGGTGAGGGAAATCCGAAGCTGAAGGATATTTACGCGAAGCTGGAGAGCATGGGTCTTCAGCCGGTTGTCGAAGCCGTAGATAGTGAATAAAGCATTCTTATAGTAAACGACCAGATGTTCAGCCTCCCACTCGTGAGGGGGTGAAGCATCTGGTCGTTTTATCAGTCGTATTTCTGTCCTATGATGCAGACCATCACGTGCAATGGTTAAAATAGTATGGCGGCGTTTTCAAGTCACAGCGGATAAAGTATTCGACGCTTGGGTAAATCCCGATATGATAAGCCTCTGAGCATTGACGTAAGTGCCAACCAGGAAGTGTACGTAGCAGCCAAGCTGTACGACAAAGCTGGTAAAGTCGTACAAACGGAAGATGTCTCCGTCTACTCCCAGCCGTTCGGCGCTCTGACTCCGATCGACATGGACGGCAACGGAACCTATGAGCTGGTAGGGGAGCAACGCATTGTTGGAATGAATAACACGGACACGGTTTCCCGCATCAATACCGTATGGGGCTACCAAGGCGAAGGAAAGTGGAATCTATGGGAAGTAGAGTACTCCACCTTCCTGAAATAACACCCGGGTGAAGCCATCAACACGATGATCGGCCAATAAGATTAAGTAGTGATACGCTGACAGCCTCCTTTTCACACATGTGGATGAAAAGGAGGCTGTTTGCTTTTTTGCAGCTCGCATGTTCATGATCTCGATCTTAGGACTTGCAAATAGTTTTCTTCAAGCACGTTTTCTTCTGAGACAAGAATATCCATAAATTCCCTGTATAGTTGCTGCAGCTCCTCTTGCTCATTGATGAGCTGGACCGCTTGATCATAGGTTGGTTCATCCTTGTACCAATGGATCTCCATCCACGTGGAGTCATCTTCCTTGCTTTTTAAATGGACAGATTGTTTATCTACAAACCTTTCGTAGATGCTTTCGGCTGCTTTCTGGATCTCGACATACTCTTGCTCCCGGTCAGGCTTAATTCGGTACTTGTATACTTTTACAAACATCGCGGCCTCCTGAGGAACGTCTTGAATCGGTTCTAGCGTGAAGGTTCTACATTCTTTTGTCGGGTCATATAGTCCTTGATGAAGGCGTAATCAGATGGAGGGACGAACGAATGGACAATCCTTTGGCCCGATATTACGAATTGAAGGAAACACAAAAGCTGATAGAAGAAGAGCTGAATCTGTTGCGCAACGAGCTTCTGGAGGCATATGCAGAAGCGGGAAAAGCGGAAGCAGGGGAGTACCAGCTCACCATCAACCACCAGGAGCGGCGGGAATACAACGATGACAAGGTATTCAACGCACTGCCTGACGCATCGTTGTGGCGGCTCATGTCGAGAGCAGACACCGGCAAAATCGCCAGCCTGCTGAAGCTGAACGTCGTACAGGAACAATGGCTGACAGGGACCTACGAGCTGCGCAAGGTACCCGTGTTACGGGTGCAAAAACGTTAATGGAGCATGAAAGAATACGGTCAGGTTGGGCATGAGGTGTGAGCATGCCCAACCCTTTTTTATTTGGGATTACATGAATCAAGAACCAGCAAAAATTTACTTGTTTCTACTTGTCTTTGTTTACAACAGGAATCCAAAGCTCATTGCGCTGTTCTTCAGGCGGCAGGTAACATTCGATGGCTGGCAGGTAGGCGAGCTCGAATGCAGAGGCTGGCAGCCAATCCGCATAGAAGCGTTGCCAAGCAGATTGCATGGCGTCCGGAGCGCCAGGAACATCGAAGACCACCCATGCTGCTTCTGGAAAGTCGAGCTTGACCATGCCTTCTGGAGGATTTTTTTCAGAGACGATGGATAAGATGTAATCGAACTCCTCATTCCTGCCAAAGTCGCCATCGGCACAGACACCCAAAATCCCTCTGATCGGATGGTTCTCCCGGCGAATGTTCCAGAGTGCTTCAAAAATCCCCTGCTTGCTCGCGAGCTCCCAACGCTGTGGCAACACCTGAAAAGCCTCTTTCATGTTGACCTTTTCGCTGACTCCGACGATCTGAAAAGCGTCCAGTTTTTCTACGCGATAGTTCATTTCCACAGCTCCTTTAATACTGATTTGAAAAGACATGCGTGGATAGTCTTTCAGCTTCGTCCCTCGTGCACGCGCTGCTGTCGGAGTGGCTCCATGCATGCTGTGAAAGGCACGGGTGAATGCTTCGGGTGAGTCGTAGCCGTACTTGAGAGCGAGATCGACCACTTTGATCGGACTATTCTGGAGCTCATAGGCAGCGAGAGTTAGGCGGCGCCGTCTGATGTACTCTGCCAGCGAAACCTCCGTAATCGAAGAGAACATGCGCTGGAAGTGGTAGATGGAGCAGCAAGCGATTTTGGCTACTTGCGAATAGTTGATTTCCTCCGTGAGATGCTCTTCGATGTAGTCAATCACATCATTCATTCTCGTGACCCCATTCATTTTCACTGTCATCCTTTCCACAAATCAACGATAACGGATAGCTCCGATGGTCGCCGTGCATTTTTTGCCGGATAATGCTAGGGAAATCTCTTATTCTTAGAAGAGGCCAAGCGTTCATTGCCTCTTTTGAAGTTTCCAGTAATTTTCGCCAGGATGAGCTGTACCTCCTTGCTATCCTGTGCTGCGTTGATTTTTTGGAGAAACTTCTCAGCATCGTTTCCTTTCAGCATTTTTACCTGCTTGCCTAGATAGTCGAGGAAAATCGTATTGTTTTTGGCAATGCGGTAGCTAAAGGGCTCGTCGTCTAAACGATTTCGCTTGTCAATGGGTTCCATGCTTCCTCACTCCTTACTAAATGGGGTAATCTAATACGACCTGTTGAAATCTTCAGTAAAAAAACATGTGATTATGCTTTTCCCTAAGGAAAGTAGGTGTATAGTCAGAGGAGAGAGTAGAGCTTTACCCTTTGAAACAGAAAAGGAGTTGTACCCGATGAGTCCAATGACGCATTTGCAACAGGCCTATGATCGAGCGAAATACCCATTGACCGGTCACCGAACGAGGAAATCAAAATCCACCTGGATGGCGCACGACTCTTGGAGGTTCTCCCTTATTATCAAAAGACGGCAGCCGAGGTTTGCGCTTTGTTCGACAGTGTTTACCTGTCCTTCTACAAAGGAATTGGCGGTATCGCGGGAGCTATCCTCGCAGGAGACGAAGCTTTTACTACCGAATCCAAGGTGTGGAAAAGACGTCACGGCGGAGATTTGATCAGTCTGTACCCGTATATTGTCAGCGCTGACCACTACTTCGAGCAAAGGAAGCATCGTTTTCCAAAATACTACGAAAACGCAATCGAGCTTGCCCAATTGTATAATGAATGCCACGCGATTGTCACTCGACCCGCGATTCCAGTCTCCAACATGTTTCATGTCCATGTCGGAGTGCCAAAAGAGAAGCTGGAGCCGCTATTGGTCACGATCTACGAGGAGACGAATGTTGCTCTGACTCATTATCTGAGAGATGACAAAGAGACGGGTTGTTACTATGAGGTGAGCATTGGAGATCGCTATGATCAGGTACCCAAGGAAGATTTGAAGAGAGCGTTTCAATTGCTGAATGAGAGAATAAAAGCGCTCCAGGCCTAGTGGACGCTCATCGGACAACAGGTGTTTCGATACCTCGTGCCCAATCCCGGATAAAGGGCTCTTGATTTTCATTGAGAGGCTGGGGGAGGCAGTCACGTTCAAAGAATCCGTGTTCACTTGCACGCTGTAGACCTTGTCCTTGTTGGGATATTTCTTGTAACCGTGAGGACCAGAGTAAATTCCGAAGAGGGTCGGATTTTCCAGGACGAGGCCTGATTCTTCCTGAACTTCACGGAGTAGAGTTTCCAGAAAGGTTTCCCCAATTTCCATCAAGCCACCGGGAAGACACTACGTTTCGAACGATCAAACGTTACGAGCGCACATTTCTTCACAAAAAAGAAAACCTATCCGGCTAGTGGGCCAAATAGGTTTTTCAGCTATCCCATATGCTTTTTGTACATCCACAGCTGTCCGCTTTTGATTACGCGTGCCATTTGACCGACCAAAGAGACTTTTCCCATGCTGGCAAAGCCTTCTTTTTTCCCCAGCGAACCAAGGAAGCCCTTGTGCTTGAGTGGTGGCAAGGCAGTAGGGAACATTTCTCCCTTGATATCCAGCTTCAGAATCATGGCGATTTGATCACCCTGAAGCTCTGCGGTTTGCGCACTTGGAGCAATTTCTGTGCTGGCGCAATCCCCTACGACATAGACGTTGGGGTGGGAAGGAATTTGATGGTACGAGTTCAGCTTGGCACGTCCAATGTTGTCTTTTTCAATAGGAAGATTTCGCAGTATCGAGTTGGCCTGAATTCCTGCTGTCCAGACGATGACATCGCTATCTACCGGTTCATTGTGATTGTAGACCACACCAGGCTCGATACGTGTCACGCTAGCCATCGAAACGAGCTGCACATCATGTTCAATAAACCATTGAGATGCATACTCTTGCAGCTTTTTCGGGAATGGACTCAAAATGCTTTGTCCTCGGTCTATAATCCGTATATTCAGGTCAGGACGGCTCTCGCGCAGCTCAGCTGCCAATTCCACACCGCTCAGACCGCCACCAATTACAGAGACGGTACCATACGGGTTTAGACCGTTGATCGCTGTGTATGTGTTACGAGTGGAACGCATGGATTGAATGGAGCAGGTAAATTCCTGAGCTCCGGGGATATCGTGGTATCGGTCCTCACAGCCCAAACCGATCACCAGCCAGTCATAGGAGAGACTGTCCCCGTTGGCAAAACTGATCAGTTGCTCATCCATGTCAACTGCTGATACCTCGCCGTATTTCACCGTCAGGCGTGGATCATTGGGAAAGGCGACGCGCAGATGGGATTCTGGCTGTGTCCCTGCAGCCAGAGCATAGTACTCTGTCTTCAAACCGTGAAACGGCATCCGGTCTACTAGTGTGATCACTACATCGTCCGGCAATTCCGGGGACAGGACTCGCTCAATAATACGAAGACCCC
This sequence comes from Brevibacillus sp. AY1, assembly GCF_029870785.1. NCBI lineage: Bacteria > Bacillati > Bacillota > Bacilli > Caryophanales > Paenibacillaceae > Brevibacillus > Brevibacillus sp. AY1. The sequence goes on along the minus strand of NZ_JAFLPN010000020.1, from coordinate 18,849 downwards.
CGTATCCTCCGCCAAGGATCACAAGTCGTTTCATAGAAGGTCTAGTCCTTTCTTCTGTCCGTTTTTTACAGCACCCATTCTATTTTTAGTTCTCTTTCACCAAAATTGCAAGCAGAATCTTTTTCCCGTAATCTCCGCTGGATTTTTACCGAAGACGAGGTACAATAAAGGTCATGAATATGTCTTGGCAATTGGCAGGTGACAAACGATGAAGCCCTTGGTAGAATTTTGCGCGAGCAACGTCGCTTCTTACACACAAGTCGTGGTGGATGCGCTGGAAAACGATCCTGAGCTGGATGTGGACGTGCTCGAATACGGTTGTTTAGGCTATTGTGGAGAGTGCTATATGGAGCCGTTCGCTCTGGTCAACGGAAAACTGGTACAAGCGCCGAGTGCAGAGGCGTTGTTGGATAAAATTAAGAAAGAATTGCAGGATGAGGAAGACATCTACGGCGATTTGCCGCTGTAAACGTAAACCACCTGATCTTGCTTCCTCTTACTATGGCAAAAAAAGAAAAAGCTGATTCCATGTATCTTTCCCAAGAGATGGAATCAGCTTTTTTCTTTGAATTAGTGCTCTTTGATTACGTTGTAGAAGGTATCGCGTTCCAGGGCGCGTTTGCCTGCACCTTTGATCAGCCAGACCAGCTCATCGACAGTCAGCGCTTGTTGCGTCAAAGCTCCTGCCGCATGGCTGATGCGCTCCTCGATCAAGGTACCGTGGGCATCGGAGATTCCCATCGTCAGAGAGAGCTGAGTCAGTTGGGTACCGATGTTGATGAAGTACGCTTTGATGTGCTGGAAATTGTCCAGCATCAAGCGGCTGATTGCCATCGTTTTCAGGTCATCAATCGCGGAGTTGCGGCGTTTGATTCCAGCTGTTGCTTTGATCGGCTGTACAGCGAGCGGAATGAATACCATGAAGCCGTTGGTGTCGTCTTGCAGCTCACGCAGGCGCAGCATGTGGATCACGCGCTCCTCCAATGTCTCGATCGAACCGTAGAGCATGGTAGTATGGGTTTTCAAACCAAGCTCATGCGCAGTACGGTGTACCTGCAGATACATGTCCGTGCTCGCTTTTTCCGGGCTCATCTTCATGCGATAGCGTTCGGTCAAGATCTCCGCACCGCCACCAGTCAGACTTTGCAGACCTGCTTTCATCAGTTCTTGCAGCACCTCGCGAATGGAGAGGCCGGCGATGCGCGAGAAGAACTCGATCTCTGCACCTGTGTACGATTTGATCGTCACGTCAGGATATGCTTTTTTCAGCGTGCGCAGGGTATCCAGGTAGTAGTCGAATGGCATGTGCTGGTTGTGGCCACCTACGATATGGAACTCGCGGATACCTGGATGGAAGCGCGTTTCTACATAGTGCAGCAGCTCTTCCATATTCATGGTATAGGCGCCATCTTCACCTTGATCTCGACGGAATCCGCAAAACTTGCAATGCGCTTCACAGACGTTCGTCGGATTAATGTAAAGGTTTTGCAAAAAGTAAACATTGTCACCATTTTTCTTCTGGTTCACGAAATTGGCTAGCTGACCAATGGTGAGCAGGTCGTTGGAATGAAACAGTGCAACGCCATCCTCAAGGGTCAAGCGTTCGCCGTGGAGAACTTTTTCTGCTACACCGGTAAGCGATTTGTCTTGGATGGCAATAGTACCGAGTGCCATTCCAATCACTTCCTTTCTACTAGTCATAAAAAAATCGGCTTGAAAATCGGACACAAGGGCATCTATATTATAAACTTCTTACCATGCACGAACAATATCATAAGTTCTCCAAGTGTCGACTGTAAAATTCTAACAATTCTCGGCAAAAAGCAACCAAAGATAGGAGAATGGTGGTAAAATTTGTTTGCTATATCTAGGCTATTCTTGTAAGATATAGGTATGTTAGTTCGATCTACTTTTAGGAGGAGCTCCAAAATGCGGGACATTTTACTCGAAAATATCGAACTCCTTCGACAGCGAATGGTTAACTTCGGGCTGGAGTTTGGACTGGATCATCCAAAAGTCCTAGAATACAGCATACAAATTGACAAACTACACAACGAATTAAACCATATCGATCATTCTCTGTCTCAGGCAGTAGACAATACCAATAAGAAACAGTATCGGTTTTTTCTAAGGGAAAACCAAGCGCATTTTGCATAGAGAGGGAGAGCCTCTCTTTTTTTCTTTTGTCTCCCTGCCCAGAAATCGAAGTCCTGCCCTCTGGGGGAGAGAATGGGCTCCGTAAGTGTAGGGGAACCTTGTGGGAGAGGATGCTTCTTTTGTATACTGAGTATAAGGAAGCAGGTGCTCCAAGTGACCTGGCAAAGGAGGGAAACAAGCATGATTACATTGACAGAGCAAGCCAGCCTGAAGGTAAAGGAAATGCTGGCTGCAGAAAATGATCCAAACGTGTTTTTGCGAGTGGGTGTCCGACCAGGCGGTTGCAGTGGCTTCTCCTACGGGATTGGCTGGGATAAAGAGATGAAGGAAGGCGACGAGACCTTCATGCAGGACGGAATTAAAATCGTTGTCGATCAGGACAGCTATCTATACATTAAAGGTACCGAAATCGACTACAAGGAGTCCATGATGGGCGGTGGGTTTGCCGTCAACAACCCGAATGCGATCGCTTCTTGTGGCTGTGGGTCGTCGTTCAAGACGGCGCTGGCCAAGGGCAAGGAAGAGAAGTGCGATTAATCCGAGCATGAACATGGAATAGAGAAAAGAGGACCTTTTTGACTGGCGAGATTCAATTGCCGTCAAAGAGGTCTTCTTTTTCATCTACAGCTTTCTGTCCACCAAACTGGCCGACACTGGCGCAAGCCCAAGCTCCCGGCTCCAGATGGATAGCTGCCCGATATGATGGATTTCGTGAGCGATCAGGTGGCGCAGAATATCGCCTTGTGCATAGGGCTGCTCATTCCAGGAGATGTGAACCATTTCGCGGTCCAGCTCGCTCGACCAGCCTTCGACAAAGGGGGCGACCTCCTCTAGCCAGGTATCAGACAACTCCCGGATGATCTGGAGAGTCTTCACTTTTTCAAAAGGCACCTGCACGTCCGGCTTCCCCTGAATGCCGCGAATCCAGCTATACTCCCCGTCCGCAATGTGATAGAGGGTGTAAAGAATGCTGCCTGCCCCACCGATGCGATCTCTCAGCAATTCCTCGTGCGAGAGCTGTTTGCATCTTTCAAACCACTCCCTCCGTACCTCCCAGTTGTAGCGAAAAAGAACCTTCAAAGGAATCACTCCCTCATCATCTTTCTACTAGTGTAAGCGATTGGCGAAGGACTGTCTGGGGGATTTTGGAACCTGGCTGTATCGTACACGCTGTCCTCCTCGTATTTACCAGCGAATATCCATTAGAGGAGTGCGACGAATGATGATGGAAGAAACAACCGCGCAAAAAGGGATGCTGCGTCTCGGCATAGCCTCACTTGTGATCGGGATCTGGGCAGATTTTCTGTTCTTCGGCAAGGATATTGGAATCTCCTATATGTTGTTTGTCTTCAGCGTCTATGCCTTGTTTTTTTGGCAGGCGAAACAGAAGAGTATGCTGGTTCTCCGGCGTCGCCATCTCTTCGCCTGGGGGTTATCGCTGCCGATTCTTCTGCTTTCCACTACCTTTCTCTTATTTTCCAACACGCTGTTTCACTTCATCAATTGTCTGCTGATTCCGTTCTTGTTCATCGTCCAGACGATTCTGCTGACGGAAAGCAATCGCAAAAAATGGTACACACTGGACTTTTTGGGCGAGCTGCTCGGGATCGTGTTCATTCATACCCTGCGGCATGTGAGGACACCTTTTTCAGGAATGAAGGAGTGGCTCAAAAGCAGAGTCGATCAAAAAAAGTACGGTGTCGGATTGAAGGTCGCCACGGGAATCGGAATTTCACTTCCTATCTTGCTCGTTGTGCTGTCGCTTCTGTCACAAGCAGACGGGGTGTTTGGTTTCTTTCTGAGTGAAATTCCTCGGGTACTGCTGTCCTGGACTTCATTTGAGACGTTATGGCGACTCTTTTTAATTGCGCTGGTGGCATTGGGGCTGTTCGCCTATTTCCATGCGCTGATGGAAGAGCGTGAGGAGCATGTCGAGATCCCGGATCCTACCCGCGAAGAGCAGAAGATCGTCTGGGATGGGGTTATCATGGTGACAGTCCTGACGATGATCAATATCGTGTACATCGCGTTTACGGTGATACAGATCTCCTATTTGTTCACGGGAAACAAAATGCTTCTACCTGCGGGGATGACATACGCGGAGTATGCAAAAAACGGGTTCAACGAGCTGGTGATGGTCACTCTGATCAACTTCGCCATTCTTTTGATGACCATGCATTTTGCCTCCCGTGCAAAGCGCTTGCTGTATCGGTTGATTCAAGGTCTGCTCAGCCTGTTGACCGTTGGTACCGGATTCATGCTGTTCTCTGCGTATTTCCGCCTTTCCTTGTATGAAGCGTACTACGGGTATACCTATTCGCGCCTGCTGGGCCATGCGTTTATGATCTTCCTGGCCGTCTTGCTGGTCATCTCGCTGGTCAAGATCTGGCACGACAGATTTTCCTTGATCCAATCCTTTGCGATTGTTGGACTGGCTTCCTACGTTCTCTTGAACTATGTCAACATGGATGCCATCATTGCCAAAAACAACATTGCCCGTTATCACGACTCAAAGATACTCGACATCGATTATCTGACAGAGCTGTCGTATGACGCAGTTCCGATCATACTTTCGCTAGCAGAGGATGAGAGGGTTGGGAGCGAGGTGGTTTCCAAGCTGGAGAGGCGAATTGCAAAGCTCCCAGCGAATGACCAATGGCAGTCCTTTAATTTTTCCACCTATCAGGCAAAAAAATGGATGAGCCAGTCAGCAGGAAGATAGCCAGCTTTTTTCGAAGGATTCATCAGGCAACGGATCAGGGAAGGGGGGAAGGGCGTGGAGATTGGTCTCATCGCAACGATCATTGCAGGAATCAGCGTTATTGCTTGGCTGCTCATTCACACTTTGTTCGTGCAAACGACGGTTGTGGACATGAACCATGCCCGACTCCCGGCCTTGACCATCGTCCATATCTCGGATCTTCACGGCCGTACCCGTTTTCTCAACGGTTCCTTGCACCGTCTCATCAACGATTGGCAGCCCGATCTGGTATGTGTGACGGGGGATTTGGCGCAGCATCCAGAGCAGCTGGAGGGGGTCATGAGAGAAATAGCCAGGATACGGGCGAAAGACGGGATCTTTTTTGTGCCAGGCAATTACGAGCGGGAAGAGCTGCGAGGCTTTCGAAAAAGAAAGTACCCGAAAGACACGTATAACAGGATGAAGCAAGTCTGGCAGCAAAGCATGATCGTACTTGAAAACAGTGGTGCCAGCCTTTCCTATCATACGGGGAAGCTCGAGGTGTACGGCTTTGACAACTCGGAGTACGGAAATGAGCGCTATACGGGCGAACATGACGGAAAGGGAAAAGAGAAGGCCTTCACCCTGTTTCTCGCGCATTCGCCAAACATCATTTCCTCTATAAAAAGACACGAACTGACTGCTGATTTGCTGTTGACGGGTCATACACACGGCGGACAAATCCGGATCCTGGGCAAAACGGCAGGTGCTTACAAGCATTTTCACATCGGTGCCAAAGCGGATCAGCAGGTCGGGATCTTTGCGATTAGCCGAGGTCTCGGAACGACGAAAATACCGGTGCGCATGCATTGTTTTCCGGAAGTCACCATCTATCGCATCAATAAGGATGAGAAAAGATAGAAGTTCACCAAACCTTTGCCAGTTTGTCATGATTCGTTCACAGCTTCCCATATATTGGACATCAACTGTTCAGTACAATGGAATTGTAAAGATTAGAATAAGATTTTAAGAAAGAAGGGTCTCTTATGAAAATGAAGTGGGGTTTGCTGGTGTCGGCAGTAGCCGTATCCGCGATGTTAATGACAGCATGTGGTGGAGAAACAAAAGACCAGGCTGCCAGTGGCAACGAGGCTCCCGCTGCGGCTTCTTCTGGAACACAGGTAAACATCGAAGCAAGCAACTGGAAATTTAATCAGGATACATTTGAAGTAAAAGCTGGCGAAGAATTCACCATCAACTTCAAGTCCACAGAGGGTTTCCACGGAATCGGAATTGAAGGCCTCGATGTAGATTTGCAAAAGGACGGCAGCAAAACACTGAAAGTAGATCAGCCAGGAGAATATAAAATCTTCTGTAACATCACTTGCGGTCCTGACCACGGCAAGATGGTTGCCACACTGGTCGTGAAGTAAGGCTACAGTCCGATAACCTTGTTACCAAGCACTTTGTCCGTCATCGGGCAGGGTGCTTTTTAATTTTTATACATATTTTACCTTGAATTGGTGCAAGGTAAGAAAGCAGGTTTGCAGGAAGCGAACAGGTCGAACATGGAAGCAGGAAAAAAGGAGATGGATGGACCTGGAGAAACAACACTATTACGTCACATTGCAGTCCGGGACGACGGTTGCCGAGATCCGCAACGTCAAAGGTTCTTCTACGTACGACTATGAAATCGAGGCGACTGAAGTAGAAGTAGGGATGTTGCGTGATTTGTTCAACAACTGTATTCATGGAGATTTCATGATGTGGATGCATGGCCACACACTTTGGTCCGATATGCCAGACCGGGACAACGATGAATACGATGACAACCTGCGCGCGATTTACCAGATCATTTATCAGAACGGGACCCCAAAAACCAGAAACGATCTGGAGGAGATGGGAATCGTGAAGCTGTTTGGATTGGATCGAGAAGAGTTAAAGCCTTTCTAATCGTATCGGTAATAAGCTCTCAAGCGTAATCAGTCCGATGCCTCAAGCAAGCCCCCCTCTAAAACATGCTCTTCTAATTTGAGCGGGGCCCCAGCGAGGTTTTCTTCGCATTGCTTTCCTGTGACCTATTTTTAGAACCAAACAAAAGTACAAGGAGTGAAAAGAATGAAGCATTGGAAACAAGGAATAGTAGCAACTGTGCTGTTGATGGGGATGGTGATGCCTTTCGGCGCTCAGGCAGCTGATCATCAGGTACAGCCGAAAGCAGGTACATACACATCGGTTCCCGAGCAGGAAAATAACCATCACGGTCACCATAAATTCCGCATGCGTATGAGCGCCCACCAGAAAATGTACATGACGCTCCTGGCAGAAAAGTACACACCGTCCCAGGTAGCGGAATGGCAAACTGTACTGAAAGAGCGTGAAAAGCTGATCACCGAGCTGAAAGCCGCACGAGAAACATCTGGTCAGGAAGAAAAAGTAGAGGAAAAAGGAAAAGCGCCGGAGTCCGCTGATCGCAAGGAGAAGCAAGGCGAGGATACAGATCGACGTGCGAAGATGGAGAAGTTCAGAAAGGTGCATGAAGAGTTCGATACGGCAATCGAGACCGAGGATGCGGCGAAAATCAAGGAAGTGCTGCCAAAGCTATTGGAGCAATTGAAAGCCAAGAATGAACGGATGGCCAAGAAGCTGGCAGAGACCAAAAAATAAGGTTGGACATCGACAGGACGTACAAGCTCATACGTCCTGTTTCTTTTGCTGTTCAAACGCATTCCACTCCTGCACGATGACGGTTTGTTCCGCACTGCACCCGGGACACCAGCAGACATGCAGGCATTGGTGGTGGATAAAATCTGCATATCCGTTGTCCAGCTTGGAATCGTCAATCTCCCGGTACGGACTGTAGTCGCCGTAATAGTCATACAGGCGCCCACCATCGATCAACGGCTGCTGGCAGCGGGGACACTCCTCCTGCAACGTATCAAAGCCATTGCAAACTGGACACAGATGACTCATGGTGTAAACCTCCCCGTGCTTTCTTTTCTTTTACTGTGTGCGATGGCGGGAGGGGATATGCAGGATGAACGGACCGTTTATTTGGTTTCGATCCCCCGATGAGAGGGGACGTTTTCAATGAAAAAAAGCCTGCGCTACTCTAGGCGAGTGGCAGCAGGGCTTTAGTGGAGTTCGTCTAGTCAGAATGTAGAGAAATCTAATTCTACGTGTACAATTACGATTTGAAATTATCCATGCTGGAAGAGTGCCCAGGCTGTAATTTTGCGTTGGGGTTGATGTAGGCAATGGCGTTATTGACGGCAGTAGGAGCTTCACCGAAGCCGACTGCAATCAGCTTTACTTTACCTGGATATGTCGCGATGTCTCCTGCTGCGTAGATGCCTGGAATATTCGACTCCATGCGGGAATTGACCACGATCGAGCCTTTTTCCAGTTCCAGTCCCCAATTTTTGATGGGGCCGAGGGAGGAGATGAAACCAAAGTTGACGATGACAGCATCTACTTCGAGATCCTTCAGCTCTTTGGTTGTGCAGTGTTCCAGGGTGATGCGTTCAATATCGTTTTCTCCGTGCAAAGCAGAGATTTCATAAGGAGTTTTTACGTTCACTTTGGAGGACATCAGCATTTCTACACTGTGCTCGTGAGCGCGGAATTTGTCCCGGCGGTGAATCAGCGTCACTTCCTTGGCGATAGGCTCCAGCATCAGAGACCAATCCAAGGCAGAGTCGCCACCACCAATGACGGCTACGCGCTTTCCTTTGAAGGAGTTCAGATCGGTGACAAAGTAGTGCAGATTGGATTTTTCGTAGTTGACGGCGTCTGGATGCTCCAGTCTGCGCGGCTCAAATGCGCCTACACCTGCGGTAATAATCACCGTTTTAGAGTAGTGGATGCCTTTGTCGGTCGTAATCTCAAACACATCCTGATCATTTTTCACCACGTTTTCCACTTTTTCCTCAAGACATACGCTCTGCTGGAATTGGGAAATCTGGTCTTTCAGATTATTGATCAGATCCTGGGCCAAAACCTTAGGAAATCCGGCTACATCGTATATGTATTTCTCCGGATACAAAGCAGAAAGCTGCCCGCCAAGCTGAGGCATGCTTTCGATAATTTTTACACTAGCTTGTCGCATTCCGCCGTAAAAAGCAGTAAACAAGCCGGCAGGTCCGCCGCCAATGATCGTGATGTCATAGACTTGCTCGTCCTTTTGCAGAAAATTCAATCTCAGCACCTCCGAAATATTCTGAACAAACTCCTTCCTCATTATACCTGTACTTCCAATTGAAAAAAAGCGCCAACGATGAAGGTTTTCTGGAAAAGAGAATGCATGCTGGCAAGCTTTTGGCAGAGCCCGAAATATTCAGATCATACAAAAAAGCCTTGCAAAAGCGAATCACTGCCGATATGATGGGAGTGACTGTAAAAAAATTGTCACATTTTGCTTCGATCAAGTTTGTGCATTTTTTCACAGGTAGGACGTTCAAAGTGACAGGGCAATTATTCCGTTCATACGTATGTAATCATGATGGGCATCTTACTACTAACTAATCAAGTGAAATTTCGCACAAACTTCCACCAAATACCAAACAAACGAATGGAAGGGATACCATGAGCACACCCAAAATCCTCATCCTAGGTGCAGGCTACGGAGGATTATTAACCACTCTGCAACTGCAGAAGAAGCTGAATTACAATGAAGCAGAAGTTACTTTGGTAAACAAGCATAACTACCACTACATCACAACCTGGCTGCATGAGCCGGCAGCGGGAACATCTTCGGCAGATCATGCACGTGTCAATCTGGAAGGCATCATCAACACAAACAAGGTCAATTTTGTCAAAGGGACGGTTCAATCCATCCAATCAGAAGAGCAGACTGTCACTTTGGAAGGCGGAGAAGTCCTTTCCTACGACTATCTGGTCATCGGACTGGGCAGCGAGCCTGAAACATTTGGCATTGAAGGCTTGAAGGAGCACGCTTTTAGCATCCGCAGCATCAACGCTGTGCGCCACATTCGTGAGCATATCGAGTACATGTTCTCCAAGTATAAAAACGAGCCGGAGCGCACCGACTACATCACTTTTGTCGTTGGGGGAGCAGGCTTTACCGGAATCGAGTTTTGCGGCGAGCTGGGCGATCGCATCCCTGAGCTGTGCGAGGAATTCGACGTCGATCCTTCGCTCGTGAAGGTATATTGCATCGAGGCGGCTCCGACAGCTTTGCCTGGCTTTGATCCAGAGCTGATCAGCTATGCGATGGAAGTTTTGGAGCGCAAAGGAATCGAATTCAAAATCGGCACACCAATTAAGCAATGCACGCCGGATGGTGTCCTGCTGGCGACCGGTGAAGAGATCAAATCCAAGACCGTCGTCTGGGCGGCAGGTGTTCGCGGCAACAGCATCGTGGAAAAAGCAGGCTTTGAAGTCATGCGTGGACGCGTCAAGGTAGACGAATTCTTGCGTGCGCCAGGTCATGAAAATGTGTTCGTCGTCGGAGACTGCGCCCTGATTTTCAATGAAGAGGGCCGTCCTTACCCGCCAACGGCACAGATCGCTGTACAGGAAGGCGAAACCCTGGGTGACAACCTGGTCGCTATGCTGCGCGGCGAGCTGCCGCACAAGTTTACCCCTCATTTGCAAGGAACCTTGGCTTCCTTGGGCAAAGGCGAAGGGATCGGTCAGGTAGGCTCGAAAAAGCTGTTTGGCAGCACGGCAGCGATGATGAAAAAAGCGAGTGATTTGCGCTACTTGTACAAAATCGGCGGCGTTGGCCTCGCGATGAAGAAAGTCAAGCTGTAGAGCCATGCGTCATGCGAGTGTACAGGTCAGAGGATTGATGACCAGAGAAGAGCTTGATCGCTACAATGCCTTAATGGAAGTAGGCGGGTTTCTGGAAGAGCAGCACAGACACGACCTGGCTTGGCATGTGCAACGCGAAGTGGACATTTTGATCTTGCCCGCGATAGAGCGGTTGAAGGAAAAAGGGCGTGAGCGGGACAGAGAAAACCTCCGCTATATGATCGACAATGGACTGTTGGATGAAGACGACGAATAGACACATGTGCCCCCGACCTTAGTTCGGGGGTTTTGCATCGAGAAGGAGTGCGAAATAGATGAGAGCAGGCAAGGTATGGCTTGGTGCATGCGGAATTGTGATTCGCGGTGAAGAAGCACTGGTTGTGAAAAAGGCGTACAGCGGTTTGAAGGGGCAGTGGTCGTTTCCGGCGGGGTTTGTCCAGGAGGGTGAGACAGTAGACGAGGCTGCCGTTCGAGAGGTCTTGGAGGAGACAGGCATCGAGGCGATCATTCGTCACGTTGCTGCGATCCGCTCCGGTGTGATTCGTGAAAGCATCAGCGACAACATGGTGGTCTTCTGGATGGATTACGTCAGCGGCGAACCGCGTCCACAAGAAGGAGAGATTCTGGAGACGCGGTTTATGCCCATCGAAGAGCTGTTGACGCATCCGCTTTCTTCGACTTACCTGAAGATCATCCTGCCCAAATACAAGGAACGGGAGAGCGGGCTGAGCGGGCAAAGCCACGACATCGATCCTGTGTTTTCCTATACCTCGTACAAGATCTTCAAATGACAGGACTAGGGGAGAGAATTATCGATTCGAACGGGTGTTGGCTCTGATGAGACGTAAAACCTCCATGCAAGTGTCCAGATCTTTCGGAGCAATGCCTTTCACGGATTCGGCGATCGTCATGAGATTTTTTCGTTTATCCAGGGAATCCTGGGCCCGATAGACCAAACCTCGCTTCGTAAGCGTATTGATAATACGGGATGTACTTGGCTGGTCACGCATGGTTGCTGTAGCCAGCTCCAGCTGGGACAAGCCATCCTTTCGCCATAGCTCATTGAGGATGATCCATTGCTCTGTGGACACTTTACCGGCTGATTGGTTGAATAAAAAATCAAGAAATTCAGAGAATGACGTAGATAGAGAAAGATGATATCGCTTACATCCGCGGTACTTTTGCTGTTTTAGGGATGAAGCTGTTTGAAAAAAGAAAAAAACAAATGTTATTATTGAATTCATCTAAATAATCAGAAAATACATGCAATATTTGCCAGCGCATGAATTGGAAAGGGGAGATCAGCATGAGAACGAATCAAGAACAATGCCCATACTGCAAGGGAGAAGGGTACTTTCAACTGCTGCTGGGAGGAACGGAGAGCTGTCCGGGGTGTGAAGGCACAGGGGAATATTCCCTAAAAGAGACGGTAACCTCTGGAAGCAAGTAACGAAAGAGATCAAATGGAATTGACAGGCCGATCGCATTTCGCGATTCGGCTTTTTGCTGCGCGCTTGGTGGTATTGACCTGTTCCACTGATTTCGATACACTGAGATACGAAAACAAGCCATCTTTTTTCAATAGGTTCGTCTTTCGGTGCAAAGATAGGCAGGAGGTCTATAGGTCCATGAGTGTGCTGCAATTTATCGTTTCCATTGTCCTCTTCTCCGTTCTTGGCTTTGGGATCGGATTTATTTTTAACATGATTTTGCGTACAACCTGGTTTCCTGTTGTCATCGCGATTGGAATATTGGTAGGCACGCTGATTTTCCAGGGCATTGTTCCAGGCATTTGGGATGCTATTATTCTGGGCTGCGGAATGATCGGTACGATTGCCAGCGGCTGGACGATTCAAACGCTTCGCAAAAAAGGATATCGGATGTTTTAACAGCGGACAGGCCTTGAAAAAGGCTTGTTTTTACTTTCATGCAAATGGAAAGATCACAAAAAAACCGAATATTTCTGTAACGGAACAAAATTTGTGTATATTTTCCTCCTCCTCGGGACATGACTAGAACCGAGAGGAGGTTATCAGAAATGAATGGAAAGCGGATAGTAAGTATCCTCATGCTGAGCGTCATGATCTTGAGTGGCTTTGCCAGCGACGGGTACGGCTATAACGCAGTAGGAGATGGTCTGAGAGCCAACTCCGCGTTTGGAATCAAGGAAGTCAAGGAAGGTCAGCGAGTCGTCAAAAAGCGGAATGTATCCGCCAGCTCACTCACACAGGTGATAGATAAAACGGAAAGCATGCTGGATCAATATCCAAAAGTGCGTGTTGTTGCTACAGGCTATTACGCCGGAGTAGAATCTACCGGCAAGGACCCATCGCACCCGTCCTACGGCATTACCTATTCGGGTGTCAAAGTGCGAAGAGATGATTATTCGACGATCGCTGCTGACCTGCGTGTCTTCCCACTGGGGACGATTCTGTACATTCCTGGTTATGGGTACGGAGTTGTAGCCGATAAAGGAGGGGCCATTCGCGGAAACAAGATTGATCTATATTTCGAAACGAAACAAGATGTGTATAAATTGTGGGGGAAAAAGTCCGTAGATGTCTACGTGGTAAAGAAGGGAGAGGGCAAGGTCACAGAAGCCTTCCTCAATTCTCTGAACCAAAGAGGCGTAGCGGCTATGGCAGACCCCGTCCAGTAAGAAAAGGAAAAAAACGTTCAGGGCAAATGACAATCGGCCTTGGACGTTTTTTTGTACTGTTGGAAAGTATAGGTGCACGCGTACCCTTTGGGTATTAAGGCTCGCCAAAAGCTTGGCGTAGGCGGATTATCTAATGTTCGTTGGGGTGAAGGAGAGAGACCAGCTGCTCCAATCCATCGAGAATGCGAGGAGATGGACGACAGAAGAGCCCTTCCTCCAAGAGATGGACCTGGCCTAGACGGATGGCCTTCATATCCTGCCATTCAGGTCGTTCTGTGATCATGCTTGGCTTGATTCTTTTCAGATCGATTCCGCACCAGACTACACAGATATGATCCGGATTTCGCTCCATTACCATTTCACGTGTCGCCTTTACATTGGCGACCGGATAATCAGCGAAAATGTTTGTGGCGCCCGCGCATTCACTGACATCCGTCAGCCAGTTCTCTCCCCCAGGCGTATAGATCGGGTTGGGCCACCATTCCCAGTACAGAGCTGGCTTTTGCTCGTAGGAGGAGGTTTTTTGCCGGATGGTTTCCATTCTTTCGTCAAATTGAGCCGCAAGTTCCGCCGCTTTTTGCTGTGTTCCTGTCGCTTCTCCGACAAGCCGAATATCATCTGGTATTTCCCCGATACGAGAGGGGTTCAGGACGATGTGCGGAATGCTGCGAGCGCGCAACGCATCGATATTGGCTTCCATTCCCGGAACGCTGAGCGAGGCGACCACGAGATCGGGCTGCAGTGCAGCCACCCGGTCCATATCAATCGTCAGGTCAGGACCGACTCGCGGCAGATGCTGCCATTCAGCAGGCCAGTCAGAATGATTATCGAGCCCGACTACCTGCTGGCCAAGTCCCAAATAGTAAAGGATTTCCGTATTGCTCGGACAGATGGATACAATACGCATGAACCTTCCTCCTTCAGGGCATTTCCTAGAAAAGCGGATGGACGAGCAGTGCGACTACAACGCCCAGCGTACCGCCAATCAGAACTTCAATGGGCTGATGTCCGAGCAGTTCCTTTAATTTTTTTGCCTTTTCCTGTGCAGGGCGTGCTCTGAACACTTTCATGTTTTCCAAAAGGTGATTGAACTCATCAACCAGCTTATTGAGCACGGCAGCTTGCATCCCGGCATGACGACGTACCCCAGCAGCGTCAAACATGACGATGACTCCCAAGATGGCGGAGATGGCAAACATATTGCTGCCAAAGCCTTCGCGCAATCCTACTGCAGTGGAGAGAGCAGTGACGGCAGAGGAGTGGGAGCTGGGCATGCCGCCCGTACTAAACATCAAGGACCACATCCACGTTTTCGTGGTGAGAAAATGCAACGGGATTTTGATGAATTGGGCAATTCCTATGGCAAGCAGCGCAGCCCACAAGGGAAAGTTATCGAGAAAGTCATTTGCCACAGAATTCCATTCCTTTCTATGTACGCTTCTAGGTTTATTGTAACAGATGGGCGTATGGATCATCCGTTAACTTTATAAGAAAAAGCTTGATCTTTTTTAGAGAGTGCGTATGATCGCTCACGCATTCGTCAAAAGTGTTGATGCCCTTTTTACTGGATGTCAGCGAATGACAATCTGTGATACGATGAAAGTGAACGGGGGAAACGGAAGGGGTGCATGGGATGCATTTTCCCGAGCAATATCTTCAGTTCATCGATAAGTTCAATGCAGGCGAGTATTACGAGTGCCACGACCTGCTGGAGGAAATCTGGATGGAGGATAAATCAGACAAGTTTCTGCAAGGACTTTTGCAGCTGTCTGTCGGCCTATACCATCTGGAGTACGGCAATATTAAAGGTGCTCGCTGGATGCTCGGCAACGCGCGCAAGTATCTGTTGCGCTATAGTCCCAATCATTGGGGCCTTGATGTCCATGACGTGATCACATACATACAAACCTGTGAGGCTACACTTCCTGATGTCGAAGTCATTCCTTATGCCCAAGCAAAGGCCATCTCGTATCCTACTTATCGTTTGCGATTAGACACTAGCTAGTGAAAAAACAAATGCGATGATAATTGTATCCTAACTTAGGGAAAGAGGGAAGAGTATATGAAAGTAATCGTGGAAAAACGGATGCAGCTCGTGAGCACCGAATGTGACGAACTGATTGTTCCTCTATGGAAAGGCGAGTCTTTAGCGCAGGTTTACCCGGAGCTGAATCAGGCTTTTGACGGCGGTTTGGAAGCGCTTCAAGAGAACAAGGAAATAAGTGGCGATGCCAAAGCTGTTGCGGTGATCCACGGAATGGGCAGAATAGCTGCGAAAAAGCTGATCGTCATCGGCATGGGCGAACCGGAGAAATTCGATTTTGTCGCTGCTCGCAATGCGTGGGGAAAAGCGGCGAAAACCGTACTTTCCAAGGGAAGCAGCAAAACGGTAGCCATCGATCTGCCGACGACAGACAGACTGGACGCGGATCGGGTAGCGCAGGCGGCGACAGAAGCATTCGGGCTGGCTGACTATCATTACGAGGGATATCGCAAAAAAGCGAAGCGTGAGACGGATTCAGTCGACACCGTGCGCATCCTGGCTTCAGAAGATGCCAACGAAGTGATCAGCGCAGGCGTTGGGCGCGGATGGGCCTTGGTTCAGGGCACGAATCTCGCCCGTACTCTCGTGAATGAGCCGGGTAATTACTTGCCACCTCGCGTTTTGAAGGATGCGGCGGTGGAAGTGGCTACACGCCATGGCATGCAGGTTGACGTGCTGGAAAAAGCAAAGCTGGAGGAGCTGGGCATGGGGGGCGTCCTCTCCGTCGCACAGGGAAGTGTGGAGGAGCCTTACGTAATCGCCATTCGCTACCAGGGACGGGAAACCTGGGATGATGTGATCGGCTTGATCGGAAAAGGGGTTACGTTTGATACAGGCGGCATCTCCATCAAGCCGGTCGCAGGTATGGAAAATATGAAGTCGGACATGGGCGGGGCAGCAGCGATGATCGGCGCATTGGAAGCGCTGGGACAGCTCAAGCCAAAAGTGAATGTGCTTGCAGTCATCGGTACGGTCGAGAATATGCCATCGGGTTCGGCGTTCCGACCAGGAGATGTCATCACCACGATGAGCGGAAAAACCGTGGAGATCATCACCACAGATGCAGAAGGCCGTCTGGTTCTGGCAGATTGCATCACCTACGCCAAGGAGCAGGGAGTATCCTGCCTGATAGATGCCGCTACCTTGACGGGTGGAATTGTCGTTGCATTGGGGAACTACTGCTCCGGTGCCATGACCAATAACCAGGAGCTGGTGAACGAGCTGCTGGATGCTGCAGAGGTAGCGGGTGAGCGTTTGTGGCAGCTGCCTACTTTTGAAGAATACCGGGAATTGAACAAGAGTCATTATGCCGACCTGAAGAATTCGGGTGGACGCAACGGTCATGCCATCGTCGGTGGGGTCTTTTTGCAGGAATTCGCCGAGGATACGCCGTGGGTGCATCTGGATATCGCGGGTACAGCCTACAACGTCAATCAGGGCGATATGCAGCCAGCCGGTGGTACAGGTGTCATGACTAGGACCATCACACAGTTCGTGACCAATCGAGCGAAAGCCTGACAAATTCATTCAAACCATTAATCATATAGAGGAGAGTGGAGTTCATGGTACAAAATCCAAGTAATGAAACACGTCGCCAACTGCTTGAGGATGCGAAAACAATCGCAGTCGTGGGTCTCTCCAATAAACCGGACCGCACGAGCTATATGGTAGCAGCCGCCATGCAAAACGCGGGCTACACCATCATTCCGGTCAATCCAGTGATTGCGGGTGAGACGGTTCTGGGAGAAAAGGCAGTAGCTACACTCGCTGAAATCGATTCGCCAGTAGATATCGTCAACGTGTTTCGCAAAAGCGAGGACATCCCGCCAGTAGCGCAGGAAACCTTGAACATGAAGAACAAGCCGAAAGTGTTCTGGATGCAGCAAGGGATTTCCAATGACGAAGCGGCTAAGCAAGTCAGCGAAGCTGGAATCGAGGTCGTCAGCGATTTGTGCATCAAGGTCGATCATGCACTGCTGCGAATCGGAAAATAAGAAAGCAAAACCCTCGCTTCCTCGCGGGGGTTTTGTCACACATGCAGCCAGCACATTTCGTGGAGAAACATCTCTTGCGGAGCAGGGCTTGATGTGATAAGAAAAGAAGCATACGAAAACATCGTGGAAGGAGTGGGCAACATGTTTTTCAACCCGTCAGCGGAGACGAAACAGGATCGGATTCCTCCCAATCAGAAGCAAACGACAGGATTTCCTGTTCTTCATTACGGTGAGGTACCCGAGTATACCGATCTGGCAACCCAGTGGAACCTGCGCATTTTTGGACTTGTGGAGGAAGAGGTAACGCTTTCCTATGAGCAGGTCATGGCTTTGCCAAAGGGCAATACGACCAACGACATCCACTGCGTGACAGGCTGGAGCAAGCTGGATAACGAGTGGGAAGGAGTTCCGGTAGAAGAAGTGACCAAGCTGGTCCGGATCAAGCCAGAAGCCAAATACGTCATGCTGCATGCGGAGCACGGCTGGACAGCCAATCTGCCACTCAAGGATTTTCTCACTCCTGGCAATCTCTTTGCGAACAAGCACAATGGCGAGGAGCTAACCCCGGAACACGGCTGGCCGCTTCGTTTTGTCGTTCCGCATCTGTATTTCTGGAAGAGCGCCAAGTGGGTGCGCGGGATTGAGTTTATGGAGAAAGACAAGCAGGGCTTCTGGGAGAAGAATGGGTACAATATGTACGGTGATCCGTGGAAAGAGCAGAGGTTTGCATGGGATTAGTCCTTAACCGAGCAACATAATAATTTTGGGCAGTGTGCGCAGCAGGAGAAATTATTTTCTCCTGCTGTTTCGTTATGAGAGGATGATTTTGACACACTGATTTGTATTTGCTGTACTATCAAAATATTGAAATAAATGAATAGGTTGGAGGAGAAACTATGCAGGAGTTGAACGGAAAAGTAGTGCTTATTACGGGAGCAAGTTCTGGAATTGGTCGTGCGACAGCGGAACTATTGGCTTCAAGAGGGGCGAAGGTTGTTATCAATTACAATTCAAACGAAAAGGGTGCGACAGAAACTGTTCAAGCCATTCGAGGGCACGGTGGTGACTGTATAGCTATCCAAGCAGATGTCACGAACAAAGAGCAAGTCGAGGCAATGGTCCAAAAAGTAGTTTCCATTTACGGAGCCGTTCATATATTGGTAACTCAACTTTCGCAGAGCGAAAATGAGCGTATTCCCTTGGTACAGCAAGTCTAAAACCAATTTTAGAGTACTCCTTGAAAAATAGAAAAACACCACTCCGTTTGGTAAAGTGAAAGTGTCGAGGAATCACTACCATACAGGAGAGGTGTCCTTTCTATGATAGAGCAAACTCAACAAAACAATCAACTCCCTGCCGAAATCAAAATGGCTTGGAAAGAACTGAAAGTGCTGCATCACTTGAAAACCGCCTATTTTCTTCATTTGGTAAATACATTTCACCCATTAATATTGTGAAATTTCAATAACGGATAGACGAAACGGATCAGGACAAGTACGTGAAAAAGTTAACGACCAAAGCATATCTACTCCTGTTTTTG